>NZ_CP056272.1:0-65098 GCF_013728515.1 Citrobacter sp. RHBSTW-00881 | reverse complement strand
CTCTTCAAACAGCTTTTTTATGTCCAGATTGTCCTTGTCCAGAGAGCCCCCCGATCGGTGGATAGATTAAGAATAAAAGCAGCCACTGTTCCCATGTTATAGCCTGTAAGGCGCAAGAAAACTGGCTTCAGCTTATATACAACCCTGAAGAAGTTTCAGGGGTCATACTCACTTTAGTTTATATCAATCGCTCATTACAGCATATCCTTTGCATAATACAGCTTATTGCATACCAGTTACAGCTTATGATTAACCTGCTACAGCTTATGTGATCATGCTCCAGGCTCAGTGCTGACGCGGCCTTCAGAGATTTCGGGATCTTCTTTGGATCTTACAGGGATCGCTTTAAGGATCTTATTACTGGATCGAATGACTGTATATGTGGATAACCTGCTGACAGGCAAGGTAATTCAGACAGTTCTTTAATAATCCCTTTTCATACTGGCAACAGCGCGTACCTGCTCCTGCCAGCATCTGTGTTATTGCGCTTCCTCGCCGGTTCGCGGGCTTACACCCGGTCACCGGACTGCGGCGAGCACTGATCTATTAGACTATGCCAAAACTGCACTTCTCTCAGAGCCATGATACGGAGGTTACGTAGTACAGTTTGAGTCTGGTTTCTTCTAATCAGATACAGCAACGGGAATCTTTTCTCTGTACCTTTACGTGCTGTGCCTAGATCCATAGCTAACTTGTGGTTGAAACCTGCATACCATAACACTATTATATTTGTACGGCATACCTCCGTACATGCTATCGCCTTAAGTCCCGAACTTAACAAAACAGTCCGCTCTTTCAGATTAAAGAGTGGCCTGGGAGAAAAACCATGTCAGCACTGAAAAAGCAGCGCATTGACCTGAGATTAAATGAAGACGACAAACACATGATCGAAGAAGCTGCAGCAATGACTAACCAGTCAATTTCGCAGTTCATGGTCAGTACCGCCTCAGAACGCGCTGCAGAAGTTATTGACCAGCACCGTCGTCTGCTCCTCAATGAGGAGTCCTGGAACCTGGTTATGGATGCAATCACTAATCCGCCAGTACCGAATGACCGGCTGAAACGCGCCGCTAACCGTCTCCGGGAACTGGAGTAATAAATGGACGGTTTAAGGATTGAGATTTTTTCAGAGGAAGTTGAATATGAATTAAGCAACTTCGATTGTGGAGAAGAGTATCTGAATACTTTTCTTACTGACCATCTGAAACGCCAGCACAACAGTAAGATTTTGCGTGGCTATCTGCTCGTGACGAGAGAGGATAAACCACGTGTTATGGGGTACTACACGCTGTCTGGCAGCTGCTTTGAGAAAACACTTCTACCCAGCAAAACGCAACAAAAGCGCGTCCCCTACAAAAATGTGCCGAGCGTGACTTTAGGCCGTCTGGCAATTGATAAAAGCATTCATCACCAGGGATATGGAGAAACACTTGTTACCCATGCTATGAAAGTCGTGTATCAGGCCTCGCAGGCTGTGGGTATACACGGAATGTTCGTGGAAGCGCTGAACGACAACGCCAAAAAATTCTACCTTCGCCTGGGTTTTATACAGTTAAAAGAAGAAAACAGTAATTCGCTCTTCTACCCGACAAAATCTGTTGAAGAATTGTTCGAAGTAAAAGATGAATAAAACTGGTTTAGACTGATCCAGTAAAGCCGTACCGCTTACATAAAGCAGCCTGGTCCTATTACGGTATTTTTGCCGAAATCAGGCCTAGATATCGTCCAGCAGGCTGTTCAGTTCGCGCCGGTCAAATTCTTCCTGACTCATCAGCGGCCAGCGGATAAGGCGGGTGAGGCGGGAAGCCTGATCCGGCGTAAACCCGAATCCGGCCAGCATCGGTGTCATCAAATGGCCGGTATCTTCTTCATACCGATCCGAGCGAAGGGCATCAGGAGTCCCCTCCACGGCTTTTGCCAGCGCCAGGAAACGCTCCTGTAACGGTTGTTCCTTATTACGCCAGCCTGGCTTCACTGCTTTAAGGTGCTCCGGGTTTGTTGCGGATAACCCCTTCACATCGTATTGTCGCAGTGCCCTGAGCAGGTGCTGGTACCAGGTTACTGTCGTGGATGAAGCCTGTCCGCCGGGAAACTCAGCCCCTTTCAGTGAAGGTGTACCCTGTTCCAACGCGGTGCTTTCGTTGATCTGCAGGCGGATATCAATGCCGGCATCGTGACAGGCCTGTAACCACTCCGCCACCTGCAGGGGGTCGCTTTCGAGGCGCGTCACCTGCCCGGCAGAGGTCCACAGCTGCAGGCAGGTGGTGCCGTCAAGACGGATAACGTAGTCTCCCCGGCACGCCAGATGCCAGCGATCACTCAGCTCCACCGGGCGGTCGTCACCGAATGTGTCGGACGCATACACCGGCTTTAGCCGGACCAGGGGCAGGACCCGGACCACCGTCGCGCGCTGCTCAGTCTGCACTCGTTCGCGTTCGGCGGCCAGCAGGGGGACGGCGATTGCCCGTCCACTGTCCGTCAGCTCGACAGCCAGCTGCAGATTCGGCGCACGTAGCGTGCGCAGCCAGCCCGAGGCTTCCATGCGCCGGCAGGAGGCACGCAGGTTCGGTCCGTACACCGGGGCGTCCCCACCCTGCTCCAGCAGATGTTCCAGGTCCCGGGTACGGACACAGGTAATGTCATTGTGCTCAAGACCTGCCAGCACAATCAGCACGCGCCGCTGCAGCGGTGACGGACGGCGGACGTTCACCGTTGTCACGATGTCAGTCCTCTATCCTAAAGACGAGGGTGTGCAGGCGCTGCCAGTCGGCCTCAATGCGTTCATAATCTCCCACGCCTGAATAGCCACGATTCACCAGCCTGTGCCAGAAATGCAGGAAGTCCGTTGCTTTACTCAGCTCCTGAGGATAGTAAGGGCCTTCCTTGTTGAGATCACATTTCTGTATCGACTCCTCGGCTTCCTGCAACAGCTGCTCATAGCTGAGTGAAAACGTCACTTCCTGATCCATCCTGCACGCTCCGTTTGATGATGTGTGGTTATATAATAAATCATACTAAGAATTTTTATTGCTATTTTAGTTCAAATCATATCAGATATGATTGATAGTAAAGTGATAAATATCATACCTAGTATGATTTTGTTTGTATTGTTATAAAATCATATCAATTACGCGTTTCCCACCGTGTAGATCCGAAAACCGGTAGTCCCGGATCTTCTTCCTTCCCTCCGGCGCGCGGCGGCGCGGCAACACAAGATGTAGCGGCTCAGTCAGCTGCTGTTGCTACCAGATGTTGTGTTATGAACCTTCCCTGTGACCCGGCGCGCAGGGGCCGGAAAGACCGCTTCGCTTATTCCCTGACCGTGGTACACTTCCGGAAAGTTGTGAATAGACAAAAAATCGGATCACCTGAAAACAGTTGTCCTGTAATTTAATGGTGTGGTTATATGGCTGCTTATTATCACTTTAGTTATGTTATCGTCATTGGATTACATCCGGCGTTATTATCACCTGTGTCAGTGATGTGAGAAAATTCTTAAGCGGTGTCGGGAAAATTCTGAATGCGTCCGGGACTGTCATCAGGTGTGATAATCACGGACAAAATTGATGAAAAAACGTCCGGGCGGAGTCAGCACCGTGCGGAAAGGACAACCCTGCCGAAATATTATGCGGGAGTGTGTGATTACTCTGAGTGACAGTTTCATCCGGTATCAGGGGAAGCACAGATATCGAACGTCTGTCTGTTGGGGAAAATTTTTTATCAGCGTAAAAATCCAGATGTAACTTTCAATAAGATCGGGGCACCTTAAAATTAGAAAGCCTTGAGGGAACGATGCAATTGATCGAATTATTGCTTAAAACCTTACAGATGTTTGTGAACGCATCATTCACGACACAGGTGCTGACACTGATATTTCTCCTGCTGGTACTGGTAGTGTTAAAAGGTTGAGGTTCACAGACACAGAGTACGGACGGGATTTCTCCACAATAAAGGAACACCGGGAATGGAAAAATTTGAGTTTGATATGGTGACGTTTGTCACCACCACGGAAGAACAGGATACTGATCTCTGCCCACAGACACAGAGCGAACTGATGTCCATGCGTCCGCTTTATCCTGAGCTGGCGCACTGGACCCGGTTTGCATTCTTTGTGGCCTGGGGCGCGTACTCGCAGGACATTTATGCCATCAGCTGGGTGGGCTGGATGACCGGACTCCGGGACGAGGGATTTCTGGCGTACTGTTATGCCTGCCAGCGCTGGCCAGCTTTTAATTTTGGCGGGACAGGGCTGTATGACGAGGATATACAGGAGCTGGCAGCGCAGCATCCCTGGAACTGCTCTCCTTTGCCGCCGGCTCCCGTCTGGTTACCCGCCGCATATAAGCTATAACGAGGAGCAACATGACAGTGTCAACATGGAGTGGAATGGCCATTGCCGATATTCCTGCTGAGTATTTTGACGAACCTTTTGAAACATGGACGGGTAAACTGCCTGCCCTGGTCCTTGCCTCGACCCGTACAGTACCGGTCAGTCCCCACGGTCAGTGGCGGCTGGCCTCCGCATCCTGTGGCGGACACCGGGAGGATATCTTCCAGGCGGCCGTGCTGCAGCTGGATATCTGTCAGGAAATGGCGGACGTGGTCAGAGGGATCGCCGGTTCTGCGTTTACTGATGAGTATCTGGGGTATTTTGAGTCACTGCCTGAAGCAGATCGCCGGTCGATACTGTCTGATTATTCCCGGTATCTGGGAGCGGCAGGTCTCACATGCAGTGAAGTGAATCTGTCGCTGTTCAGCCAGGACTTATATCCTCTGGACGCGACCCCCGAGAACCTGCACAGGCTGTCTTGTTCTGCTTGTGAGGCGGAGCTTGAAAGTTGCCGCGACGGCCTGGTGATGTTTATCATCGGGCCTCCAGATTTTCCGGAGTATTAAGCCCATGAGTCAACTGATAACGGTCCCTCAAATCAGCGTTCCGGCTGCACAGCTGCCTGTTGCCATTGACTACCCGGCTGCGCTGGCCCTGCGTCAGATGGCAATCGTCCAGGACGAACTGCCGAAGTATCTGCTGGCCCCGGAAGTGAGCGCCTTGCTGCATTATGTTCCCGATCTGCACCGTAAGATGCTGTTGGCCACTCTGTGGAATACCGGTGCACGGATCAATGAAGCGCTGGCCCTGACGCGGACTGATTTTTCGCTGGCGCCGCCCTACCCGTTTGTGCAACTGGCCACCCTCAAACAGCGGGCGGAAAAAGCGGCAAGAACGGCCGGAAGAACACCTGCCGGTAGTCAGGCACATCGTCTGGTGCCGCTGTCAGATAAACAGTACGTCAGTCAGCTGGAGATGATGGTGGCCACCCTGAAAATCCCGCTCGAGCGCCGCAATAAACGTACCGGCAGAATGGAGAAGGCCCGTATCTGGGAAATTACCGACCGCACAGTGCGTACCTGGCTGAATGAAGCGGTAGATGCCGCTGCGGCCGACGGCGTGACGTTCTCCGTCCCGGTGACGCCGCATACTTTCCGGCATTCCTATGCCATGCATATGCTTTACAACGGTATTCCGCTGAAGGTGCTGCAGAGCCTCATGGGACATAAATCGATAAGCTCGACAGAAGTGTACACGAAGGTATTTGCACTCGATGTGGCTGCACGGCACAGGGTGCAGTTCCAGATGCCTGAGGCTGATGCGGTGGCCATGTTGAAAGGCAATGTATGAAATCTGTCATTCATGACCTGATGAAAAGACCTGTCCGGGGCTTTGACATCCTCCGCGGCCTGAAGGACGAGGTTTTGAGGCGCACCTGATAAAGAACAACAGACACCCCGGAAGGTGTCTGTTATGTTCTGTGTTTCTTGCTTTATTTCAGTATCACGACAGGAATTGTTTCCGCATCAGATATGTAATCATCAACCGTAACTATCTATTATTGTTCAGAAAAATACCGCATTTATAATCAGCAACGTGACTGAGCCTGACGCCCATAATATGGTTGAGGTTATGCTCCAGACCCGGATCTGTTCCTGTACTTCGGTAACCCCCAGAGAGCGGTTTACAACCCAGAAGTAGGCATCGTTAAAGTAGGAGAACATGAAAGAGCCAATCGTACAGCCAAGACCGGCAATAATTGGATCAACGCCCAGTGTACCGATCATTGGCGCGGTGATGCTGGCCGCGGTAATCATCGCCACGGCACCGGACCCCTGGATAAGGCGGATAAGCGTGGACAGGAGTAAAGGCAACAGTACACCGGGAACGCCAATTTTAACGATATAACCTGCAATCATATTGGCGGCACCGGAATCCCTCAGAACCATCCCCAGAGCACCACCTCCTCCAATCAGCAGTAAAATGATACCAGCCGATCGGATAGCATTATCCATACTGTGGGTCACTTCTTCTCGCGCGTAATGACTTCCGAGGCCAACAATCGCAATCAGAAGTCCACATCCCACAGCCACGACCGGGTGCCCGATGGTGATGAACATTCGTGATACCGTCCCCTGCCAGTGACCAGCCCATGTATCTGCAATGCCGCTTTCCCGGAAGAATGTCGCCAGCAGGATCAAAATAATCGGCACAAACAAAGGTGCGAAGGAAATCAGTGTGCCAGGAAGTTGTTCATCTTCCTGGGGGTTTACCACGGGAACAGCCTGCCGTTCACGGGTAAAGCCTTCACCATCTTCAGTTGGCATGATAAAAATGCGCTTTCCCAGCCATGTGGTATAGATAAATCCGCACAGCGTGACCGGAATGGCAACCAGCATGCTCCAGAGCATGAATGTTCCAATCGGCATATCAAACTGAGAGGCTACGCCGAAAGGTCCCACAGCCGGGGGAATCATACTGTGGCTGATAACCAAGCCGGCTGCCAGTGTTGCTCCCAGGCCGACAATTGACTTACCACTGGAACGTGAAAGCGACTTAACAAGTGGAGTCAGAACAACAAAGGCTGAGTCGCAGAATACGGCCATTGAAACAATAAGACCAATCAGGACCAGCGCGAGTTCTTCACGCTCTTTACCCAGTACCCGGATAAATGTCTGAGCCATTTTTCTGGACGCACCGCTGAGCTGAAGCAAGGCCCCCATCATCACACCAAACCCGATAACGATGCCGATATTACCCAGTGTTCCGCCAAATCCTTTCGTAATCGACTGGATCATCAGGTCACTCTTCATCCCTCCCAATGAACCCGTAATGATGGCGGCGATAATCAGAGCGGGAAAGGTCGATATCCGGGTTTTCAGTATCATAAACAGCAGGGCTGCAATGGCAACAAGCAGGCCGCCAATGACATGCGAACTTTCCAGTTCACTGCTACCGTAGCTTCCTATATAGAAAATCACCAGACCAATAATCAGTATTACAATGCCTTTCAACCTGGGGCTGAATGAATATCTGCCCGTTACTTTTATATTTTCAGACATAATAATTTTATCCTTCTTAAATACAGCCAGTTCTGTATTTAATGATGCAGTCATGGGCACTCCCGCTTAATAAGCGGGAGTTATGTTACCGATTACTGTTTGCTGAAGCAGGGGGCATATAGCGCTGCCAGCCGGACAGCTTCAATCATACTGACAGGGTCTGCGATCCCTTTTCCTGCAATGTCATTGGCAGTACCGTGGTCGACGGATGTGCGCAGGATCGGCATACCATTGGTGATAGATATCGTGCGATGAAAATCCACCATCTTGGTCGCGATATGTCCCTGATCATGATAGGGAGACAGAACAGCATCGTATTTTCCCTGAAGCGCGAAATGAAATACGCTGTCGGCCGGTTTGGGACCTGTAATTGAAATCCCGCGGGCCTTCGCCATTTCAATACCGGGCAGCAGAATATCATCATCCTCTGTGCCAAACAGCCCGTGTTCGCCACCGTGTGGGTTAATCGCGGCAATGGTCAAACGGGGCTCTTTCAGTCCCAGCTTCTCTAATGCGCGGGTACACCGGATGGCGTAATCACACACCTTTTCTGGTGTCAGGCTCTGAATGGCATTAACCAGCGACATATGGCGTGTCAGAAAGAAGACACGAAGATCGCGAACCTGGAACATCGTCAGGGGATCTGGCGTGTCAGTCAGTTGCCCGAAGATTTCCGTGTGACCGATGAAATTAACATGACCCGCTTTCAGCGATTCTTTATTTATAGGCGTTGTGGCCACGGCATCCACATCCCCTGACATTGCCATTCTGACGACTTCTTCAATGCAGTCATACGCAGCTTTCCCGCACTGGCCCTGAATTTCACCCTGCCGGAATGTACTGAAATCAATATCACCCCGTTCAATCAGGTTCATAACGCCGGGTTGATCATTGAAATCCCCGATGCTCGATATCGGGTTTATCTTCAGATTAATATCAGAAAATTCACACGCGGTTTCCAGCACGCGTTTATTTCCAACCACAATCATTCTGGCATATTTGAATGCCTCTTCAGATGCAATAGTTTTAACGGTAATTTCCGGGCCGATGCCAGCCGCATCCCCCATTGGAATAGCGATCAACGGTTTCATTAATAAATCCTTCTGGTTGTAATTACATTACTGCTGTTTCTTTTCTCTGCGTTGAAACTTTTGCTGAAAGATAATCGATACAATGTACGAGAGTATTATCATCACCGACAAATCCACCTTTCGTGATTATCGGTATTTCACGACAGGAACCTCCGGTGAGGTTTCCATAAACAGTTAATGGCTCAACTTCATCTTTTAAAATAACACCATTACCCTGAAGTCTTTTGGTAATGGCGACCACAACATCACCACCGCTGCTGTACAGGGCGCTGACAGGAGAACTTTCCTTTTCCAGTACCTGGGCTGTTATTTCAGCAAGGCCTTTATTTATCAGGCAGGTTACTTCATTTTCATCAATGGAATATTTAGCGGAAAGCGTTTTCAGACAACAGATATGTTCAGGAAGCTCTACAGTATCAATACCCACCACATCATATTGTTCTGTTTTACTGGTCAGATGCGCCACCAGTTCAGATGCAGTCTCCGGGTGAAACGCATAATCAATCAGCGTCTCTGCAGGTAAGGTTTCGATACACACCTGCCGTTCATAGCGGAGTTTCCTGATTTGCCGCTGGGTCAGTTCAGAAACGCTGCCTATCGTAACAAAGATTTTATTTGTTCTCTTTCGACCGCTTGAATAGCGAAGATACGCCAGCTGTGCAGTGAAGACTCCCGGGTCCACACAAAAGAACGGGACTTTTGTTTTCAGAACGGCCGTAGCAATTTGATGAATATCCTCATCTGTCGTGGCATCTATCACCACAATTCTGACATTTTTGTGGTAAAGGGTTTTCAGTTCACGTACCAGGGTATTTGCTCCCGCCAGAACTGAGCTGAGCGATATATATCCCAGATTTTTATTGGTCTGTTTGCGAAACAGCTCCATAACAGACGATTCTGTCATCGGGTTTTTTGGATCATTTCGCATTGCTGTATTCTGCAATGGAATGCCGTCCACCAGGAGGGAGCCGCCAACGCAAATCCGGCCGCTGGAAGGATAGACGGGGACGACAATCGCCATCAGTTGCGGAAACCGGTCAATAACCGCATCCACTTCTGCCCCCAGATTCCCCCGCAGAGTGGAATCGATACGTTTACTGATTGTCGTGATTTCCGGGTTAATAATCTCAAGATACCGGGATACCCGCGCATAAGCTTCCTGGTATGAGACCGACCTGGAGTCAGTGGAAAAAGACACGACATCATAATCTTCGGCATATTCAGGATTATCGAGGCAGGTTAATGTTGTAAATCCCTGGGTACTTAATAATGCTGCGGTGGCATTTGCTCCTGTTAAATCATCAGCAATAATGGCTACTTTCATTTTTTATACTCCTGGGGACAGGGTGATATTGCTCAGTCATCATCGGTTATTACTTCACTAAAAAATTCAAGCTCGGCTACTTTATATTTGCAGAAAACATTTTTCTTACTGTGATCGACCAGTAATACAGACTGAGTGGCCCGGTTTGCTGCCATCCATTTACAGTCCGCCTTCACCTGGCTTGTCGTCATGGCACCGTTTTCTTTGCTGAAACCATCGGCACCAATGAAGGCGGTATCGAAATAATGTTCAGAGAGAAAACGTAGTGTTTCACTGCTGTAGGCCGATAAACTTTCCCGCGCTATTTCTCCCGGGCAGAGAATTACCCGAATAAGTTCGTTTTCATTGAGCTGAGCGGCTGTACTGATATCGTTTGTCAGCACGGTCAGTGGCATATCAATCAGACCGGACAATTGTTTTACCGTGGTACCACCATCCATGAATACAGTCTGTTTGGGTCGTAATAATTTGTATGCCTTGAGCACCACCGCTTTTTTATAATCCGTGTTCTCACGGGATTTATTACTGTATTCCGGGCTGTTTTCAATGAAGTTTTTAACGATTTGTCCGCCAAAAATAACCTTCACCACACCATTATTTTGAAGTTCTTCCACATCCCTGCGGATAGTCATGTGTGACACCGAAAAATAATCTGCAAGATAACTGATGGTGACATTGTCATCTTTGCTGACCATCTCAATGATACGGTTCACTCTGTCGTTTTTGCTGTACCTTGCCATTAATTGCCACTCTCTTCAGGTCAGCCTCACCATGACGTAAGGCTAAATTAAGTTTTAATAATTAAATGTGAACGGATTCACATATTCACACTATAATCACACTTTAACATTCAGATTCACAAAAGCAGTTTGCTCACTCAGAGAGGGTATTATGCCATCAGTACAACACGATGCCTCTGCAGGCATTATCACACAGGGCAGGAATATACTGGCCAGCGAAGCACAGAGCCTCCTGGACGCTATTCCGACGATCGGAGAATCCTTTGCAAGAGCCATTCGTTTACTGGTTGAGACCAGAGGACGTGTGATTGTGACGGGTATGGGAAAGCCCGGGTATATTGCGCATAAAATATCTGCCACTCTGGCCAGTACAGGTACCCCCTCGTTTTATCTCCATCCGGCAGAAGCAGCACATGGGGACCTGGGGATGGTGACATCATCTGACGTCATTCTGGCGCTGTCCAACAGCGGGGAAACACCGGAAATACTGGCGTTGCTGCCTGTGCTGAAAAGGATTGGTCTCCCGATTATTTCACTCTGTGGTAATGAAAACTCCACCCTTGCAAAACACAGCGATGTGTTTCTCAGTGCTGCTGTTAAACAGGAAAGTTGTCCCTTGAATCTGGCACCCACAAACAGCACGACCCTGTCGCTGTCTCTGGGAGATGCGATGGCGGTTATTCTGATGAATATCCGAAAGTTCAAAAAGGAGGATTTTGCGTTTTATCACCCTGGCGGAGCATTAGGTAAACGGCTCCTGACAACAGTCAGGGATATCATGAAGTCCGGGGAGAACTGTTGTGCTGTGGATCAATCAACATCAATTCTGGATACACTGTTTGCCATGACGTCATGTAAGACCGGCGCTGCTTCAGTGATGGATGCTCACTGTGAGCTCACTGGCATCGTTACCGATGGTGATATCCGACGGTACGTGATGTACAACAACCTGTTCCTTGATAACCCGGTGACTGAAGTCATGACGTCATCACCGGTCTGGGTTTATGAAGATGAACTGGTAGAAGTGGCTATCAGGAAGATGGAGCAAAACAGCCCTTCTCCGGTCTCGGTGCTACCCGTTCTGAACAGAGACCGGAAGGTGACCGGGATAATCAACCTCGCCGATATGCTGAAAAGTGGCTTTCTGTAATTGCAGGTCTGACGTTTCTGTCAGCACCAATCCCCTGCAAGGTTAATTTGTCGGTGGCTCAGTAGCGGCGGGGCTGTGCCACCGCCAGCAATGTCAGTCATCCTCAGACCAGACTGAAGAATGCAGCAATCTTGCAGCTAGATAGCTGCATTTTACTGAAAAGGTGCTTGTTAATTTTACAATCAATTTGTGTGGGATACCGAAGCACGGATTAATTAAGCGCCGGTCCTGATGTGGGCTGATTTTTAGATGGAGTCGCCCTACTCTTTTGTGCAGTGATCCATCATGAATATCCGGTTTGGGCGCAGAAACTGGCTAAAACTGAATAACAACAAATGTAACTACACTGCCGCTTTACGCGAGTTGAATCACATTCATCGTCTCTCTTCAGTTTTAGCCTGTTGCCTCACATTCACTCACGGTCATCCAGAGGAGCTGCATAATATGGATTCTGCCATCATCACGGACCTGCTAATCAGAATTGCCCTCGCCGGTTTTCTCGGAGGACTTATTGGAATCGAGCGTCAGTTACGCGCGAAGGAAGCCGGTTTGAGGACGCACATCCTGGTTGGTATGGGCAGCGCCATGTTTATGATCGTCTCAAAATATGGATTCGAAGATATTCTGAGGGAAAGTCATGTGGCCCTTGATCCGAGTAGGATTGCTGCTCAGGTGGTAAGCGGTATGGGATTTCTGGGCGCCGGAACTATCATTATTCAGAAGCAAATCGTCAAGGGGCTGACAACAGCAGCTGGAATGTGGGTCACCGCTGCCATCGGTCTGGTGATTGGTAGCGGCCTGTATGAGATTGGGATCTACGGGGCTTTTCTGACGCTTATCGTGCTGGAAGTTTTCCGCCAGCTCAGTAACCGGCTGCTGAGTCGTCACTGTGGACTAGAGGTAAAACTCCGGCCAGAAAGCGTTTGCCGGGTGTTTACCGCCCTTCAGTCGATGCCCGTTCGCTTTGCGTTTCGTTCCCTGAAAGAAAGTGCCTCTGAGGAAAAAATGTGGACACTGTTTCTGGTGTTGACGCTGCGTCCCGGACGTTCAATCGATGAGATTGCTCCAGTCCTGCTGGACACTGAAGGGGTTAAATCCGTCGCTATTCGGTAAGTGTCCGTCATGCAGGTTTACATTTTCCCGATCTCATAGTAACGGAGAAAACCGGCCGCTAAAAACGAGCAGTGCAGCTGTAACTAACAACGTCAGCAGCAGAAAATTAACACAGCAGAGACGATGGCGAAAAAGGGCATGTCGGCGCGCCCGCTGGCGTCGTGAGTACATCTTCATGTTGCCTTCTCGACCCGTTATCACTGCAGTTCCTGGCGGGATATCGCCAGCCAGTGCCGGTAACGTTTCGTGAACCATTCCCGATGTGTTTCATCCATATTCCCGGTCAAAGAATCAATATCCACGGTTCTTCCCTGCGCCGCCATTTGTGCAAATGTTATGGCCAGAAATTCAAAATTACGCATTGCATAAATATCTTCAACCTTTTTCATTTTCTCCACTCCGTCGGCCTGAAGGGAACAACCTCCAGGGGTTCTTTTATAATCATCCGACGATAGGCACATGAATGTGATGGTTTTCTCAAAAACAGGCCTCCATTAAAAGTGAGCCGGGGCCGATCACAGGGGGGGCTGTAGGCCTGTTCTCAGACACCAGATGCGCAGAATGTTAAAAGCGGGGCGTAAAAAAAGCCGCGAGTGCGACTTTTATCATCCAAGTGACGAACTATCTGAGGGGGCGGGGCAAAGCTGTGTGGGTAATGAACCTTCATTGTATGTTTTTTCAAACTGTAAACCACACGGCATCCCGATCTTATACATGAGAATCATCGCCCAGGCACTGAAGCCAACAAGCACCGCCAGCACCAAAATTTTGGATGTAGTGCCCTCTTCTCCATTTAATCTTCGGTGCCTCCTGTGAGAGCAAAATCAAAATATTATGATTTAATTCTTGCAACATGATTCTTTTTGTTCAAAATGATTAAAAACGTCATGAGGTGATAAATGGAAAATATTGAGCAGTTACGGAAAGTCGCCACACGTGCAGGTAAACTTCTGACATCCTTGAGCGAAAGTATCCGCAAGCAAAAAGAGGAATTGAAGCTTACCGAGTTCTATCAGGAATACAGCAAAGCCGCCCTATATAAGCTGCCTAAGCTCAGCAAAGGGAGTGTTGAGTATGCTGTGGCCGAAATGGAAGCCAGTGGCTACATTTTTAAAAAGAAACCTTCCGGCAATACGATGAAGTACGCGATGACGATTCAGAACGTCATCGATCTGTATTTCCATCGTAAAGTACCCAAGTACAGAGATCGCTTCGATAAAGCCTTCACTATATTTGTATGTAACCTTAAAGGTGGCGGTTCCAAGACTGTTTCTACCGCTTCATTATCCCATGCTTTTCGGGCTCATCCTCAGCTTCTGTTCGAAGACCTGCGTATTCTGGCCATCGATTTCGATCCGCAGGCATCTCTGACAATGTTCCTGAGCCATGAGAATTCAGTGGGCCTGGTTGAAAATACTGCTGCTCAGGCGATGCTCCAGAATGTGTCTCGTGAAGAATTACTGTCCGATTTCATCGTGCCGTCAATTATCCCGGGCGTTGATGTTATTCCCGCTTCCATTGACGATGCATTCCTTGCTGAAGGCTGGAAGGGATTGTGTGAGGAACATCTGCCAGGGCAAAATATTCATGCAGTGCTTAAAGAGAACATTATCGACAAGCTCCGCTATGACTACGACTTTATCTTCCTTGATAGTGGTCCTCACCTTGATGCGTTCCTGAAAAACTGCATCGGAGCGGCAGACCTGATGTTGACCCCTCTTCCACCGGCAACGGTTGATTTTCATTCTTCCCTGAAGTTTGTAGCCAGCCTTCCTGCGCTTATTGATTCGATCGAACAAGATGGACACACCTGCAATCTCATCGGAAATGTCGGTTTTATGTCCAAAATCCTGAACAAGTCTGATCACAAAATTTGCCATAGTCAGGCCAAAGAGGTATTCGGGGCCGATATGCTCGACATGGTTCTGCCGAGGCTGGATGGCTTCGAGCGCTGCGGAGAGACTTTTGACACAGTTATTTCCGCAAATCCAGCAACCTATGATGGAAGCACCGAGGCGCTTAAAAGCGCAAAATCAGCAGCAGAAGACTTTGCGAAGGCCGTATTTGATCGCATTGAGTTCATTCGTACTAACGGAGGTATGTGATGTCGAATGAGAGAAGAAAAACCATTGGTAGACAGTTAAATACTCAGGCATCAATGGTCGAGATGACTGACACCCAAAGAAGTCAGGTATTTACCCTAAAAACCGGCAGGAAGATAACGTTCAGGTTCGTTCGGGTACCTGCATCGGACGTTGAAAGTAAGACATTCGTAAACCAGGAAACCAACGGAAGAGATCAACTTGCTCTGACCAGGGAGTCCCTGAAATCCATTATCCAGACGATTAAGTTTCAGCAATTCTTCCCCTGTATTGGCATTCACCAAGGTGAAAAGATTGAGATACTGGATGGTTCAAGACGGCGAGCCTCAGCTATTTATATCCGTACAGGCCTTGATGTAATGGTTACCGATGAACTTTTATCAGCAGATGAAGCTCGCCATCTGGCTAAAGATATCCAGACAGCTAAAGAGCATAACCTTCGGGAGATCGGCTTAAGATTGATGGCTCTGAAAGAGTCTGGATTCAATCAAAAGGAAATTGCTGAACTGGAGGGGTTATCCCAGGCTAAGGTCACCAGAGCACTGCAGGCGGCATCCGTACCGCAAGAATTGATTTCTCTGTTCCCGGTCCAGTCTGAGCTGTCGTTTAGTGACTATAAAATTCTGTTAGAGGTTAATGAAAAACTCAGTGAAAAGGGCTTAACATCTGAAGGGCTCATTCAGTCTGTCTCAGCTCAGCATGATGCAATTTTGAGTGACTACGAGCGACCAGAAGACGAACAGAAAGCCAGTATACTGAAATTGATTTCTCAGGCCTCTCAGGCACTGATAGCTCCACCTCCTAAGGAAAAGTCAGTAATTTCCGCACTCTGGACCTTTGAAGAAAAGGACAAGTTCGCGCGCAAGCGTGTGAAAGGGCGTACCCTGACTTATGAGTTTAGCCGTATGTCAAAAGTGGTTCAGGATGAACTGGACAAAGCTATTAACGAGGTCCTTGATAGAAATTTGAGTCAATAATTTCGCCACGGCGATTTCACATCTAACTTATTGTAATTAAGTTATTTATGTTGAGAATTTCAAGGTGAAATCGCCACAATTTCAAGTCAATTTCGCTGCAGGAATATCTGCCCAGCGTGTCGTATAAGCTGGCGAAAGTAGTTCCCTTTTTATCTGCCACTCGGGGGCAATTCCACGTCCCGCAAACCATACTTTCCCAAGTCCTGAATGGTTAATACAATCCAGGACTTTCATCAGCTGCTCGCTCCGTTCCCGCGGCTGTACTGTGTGAAAGGGCG
Source organism: Citrobacter sp. RHBSTW-00881 (assembly GCF_013728515.1). Lineage (NCBI taxonomy): Bacteria > Pseudomonadati > Pseudomonadota > Gammaproteobacteria > Enterobacterales > Enterobacteriaceae > Citrobacter > Citrobacter sp. RHBSTW-00881. Next base: position 48,931 of record NZ_CP056272.1, on the reverse strand, counting down.
TACGCTGACTTATGAGTTTAACCGTATGTCAAAAGTGGTTCAGGATGAACTGGACAAGGCTATCAACGAGGTCCTTAATAGAAATTTGAGCCAATAATTTCGCCTCGGTGATTTCATAACTAACTTATTGTAATTAAACTATTTGTGTTGAGAATTTCAAGGTGAAATCGCCACAATTTCAAGTTAATTTCGCTGCAGGAATATCTGCCCAGCGTGTCGTATAAGCTGGCGAAAGTAGTTCCCTTTTCATCTGCCACTCGGGGGCAATTCCACGTCCCGCAAACCATACTTTCCCAAGTCCTGAATGGTTTATTCCATCCAGGACTTGCATCAGCTGCTCGCTCCGTTCCCGCGGCTGTACTTCATCAAACAAATTAAGCTGCGATACCCCGGTTGGGGTGAAATCGTTCAGCATACAGCCTGCCTTTGCGTAACGGTGACCATCCATCCAGACCCTGTCCAGAGCTCTGACGGCAGCGGCAATGATGTCCCGTGTATCCTGCGTGGGGATGAGCAGTTTTTCACTGGCCATATTACCGTAGTAGGGCTCAGTTACGGCGAACGGCGATGTTTTCACAAACACGGCAATATGCCTGCAGAACTGACGCTCGCCGCGTAGCTTTTCGGCGGCACGTTCAGCGTGCTGACAGACTGCCTGCCGCATCGCTTCATAAGTCGTGACTCGTTCTCCAAAGCTTCTGCTGCAGACTATCTGCTGTTTGGGGGGCGGTGCTTCCTCCAGGGAAATACAGCTTTCTCCATTGAGTTCCCGGACCGTTCTCTCCAGAACCACATTGAAGTTTTTCCTGATGAACGTTGGATTCGCGCGGGCCAGCTGCAGTGCTGTGGTGATCCCCATTGTGTTCAGCTTCTTTGAGATCCTGCGGCCTACACCCCAGATTTCCTCCACCGGCTGCAGTGACAGCAGTTTTTCCGTACGGCGGATATTGCCTGGCGTTAACGCCAGCACACCACCAAACTGTGGCCACTCTTTCGACGCCCATTGTGCGCTTTTAGCCAGCGTTTTGGTCGGTCCCATTCCGACGCCGATGGTCAGCCCTGTACCGGAACGAACGTGCTCACGCAACTGCCGGCCGAAATCCTCGAAATCGATGCAGCTGTCTATACCGCGAATGTCCAGAAACATCTCGTCAATAGAGTACTGCTCAACGCGTGGCGCCAGCTCTTCCAGGTGAACCATGACCCTGTTCGACATTGATGCGTATAGCGCGTAATTACTGGAAAAGGCGATGACTGGCACCGGAAATTTCATCGACCTCAACTGAAACCACGGTACCCCCATTTTGATGCCCAGCCGCTTCGCTTCAGGACTTCTCGCAATGACGCAGCCATCGTTATTTGAGAGAACGACGACGGGTTTGTTTCGCAGGTCAGGGCGAAAAACCTTTTCGCAGCTGGCATAGAACGAATTCACGTCAGCAAGCGCGTACATCAGTCCATGCCCCGTGTTTTGTGTATGAAGGCTGTCACCACCCCAAAAATCTGCAGTTCCTCCGGGTAGAGGGTAGGGTAGGCGGGATTCATCGGCAGCAGGGCGATTCGGGGCTTAAGCTGCAGGCGCTTAACCGTGAATTCACCATCCGTCTCCGCGATGACAATATCACCCTGCTGCGGTTTCTCCGCTTTGTCGACAACCATTAAATCCCCAGAGTGCAGGCCCATGTCCTTCATCGAATCACCGATAGCACGGACAAAGTAAGTCGCGCTGGGACGGCGGATGCAGTAAGCATTCAGATCCAGTTCATCTTCGGTATAGTCTGCGGCCGGTGACGGAAAACCTGCCGGACAACGCTCTGTAAAAAGTGGTGCGGTGGACAGTGCTGGCTCAGATGCGGGAGTGACAAAAAGTAACATGGCATACCTCTTAAAATACCTGTTTTTATATACAGTATTATTTAAGATATTTTCTGTCCTGCAAGTGAAATTTTGCTGTTTCCCGTCAGGTAACTGTTCTGCCTGGAAAAACAGATGTCAGGTTATCCACAGAATCGGTTAATAACCTTGTGGAGGACCGGCGCAGAACTGTTGGTATGTCAGCTGCTCCCTCTCTGGTGTTTTCCCTTCCCACAAATTCTCTGGTCACTCCGGCCACTCCTGCCCGCCTGCAGCTGGCTGCCACCCGCTGCCAGTGTGCCGCGTCCGGACGGACACGGGACGGGCGGCTTTTCCGCTCCTGTCCGGCGTCGCTGTGATTTTACGCCATACTCTCGCCAGTTTAAGGGCGCCCTTCAAGCCGCTTTCGCGGCATAAGCTCGCCGACGATGAGAATTGTCGGCTCGTTATTCCACGGTCGGCGTTGACCCGCTACCGGACGCGACGAACAGGCAGCGTGCGGCAGGGAACGGTATCGCGGTGATGCCTCCTGCCCACCCTGACTAAGGAGCTTCCCATGCCGAACTGGTGTGCCAACCGACTGATGTTCAACGGTATTAAAAACAGTGACGCCCTCAAAACGTGGATTGCCGGAGGTGAACCGTCTCTGCATCGCCGCGCCAGAAAAGAAGGTATCCAGCTTTTCCTGGCGGGCTGCGCGGGGATACTGCGCCCCCTGACAGAGCAGCATTACTCGCCATACCCGCAGCTGGTTTCTTACGGGGCGGCCGCAGACAACCGGCCTTCAGCGCAGGCATACAGCGACTGGCTGGCGATGTTTATGGCCGGAGCTGTGCTGAATGTTGAAACCTGCCAGACGCTGCATCAGTGCTGGCTGGACAGCCATATTGCCTGTGCCCGCTGGGACACCCTCAGCGAGCCGGAACAGTCGGTCATCCGTAAGCTGTACCAGCAAAAGTCTTTCGACTGGGGGGACAGTTTCCGGCCTGCGCCGGTGGATGAATGGTGGGACAGCCTGTGCGACGTCGGTTCTGTCGTACCTGCTGCTGATCCAATGGATTTCCGCGACGTGCTGCCGACGCGTCTGGATATTGAGGTGAACGCCTTCAACGGTGGCCTGCTGACGGGTGTCCCGTCGTCATATGACCACTATCTGAACCAGTACGGTTGCAAGTGGCCGGTCGGTTATGAGGCAAATATCTGTTTCGCCGGAGAGAACACGCTGACGGTGGATTTTGACACCCCCTGGAGTCCGGTCGGCGAAGACGTTGTGGCTGAACTCAGTCAGCGGTATGGCGGGGAGGTGGAGCACTGGTTTGCGGAGCAGGGCTGCAATTACTGCGGTTATGCCCGGTATGTCTGCGGCGAAACAGACGTGTACATCACGGACGAGCTGGAGTGGGGTGAGGCTGACCCGGACGATGAGGACAGTTTCCCGGACGTAACCGGCCCGGAGTGGATTATCAACAACGTGGCGCATTTTGGCGGCTGACCGGAGGCGGGCGGGAAACCGCCCGGAATAACATGGAAAGAAATCTGAATACCTGGCTGGCTGGCCTGAGTGTCGACGTCGGTGGCACTGAAATGATGGTGTATTACCTGATTAGCGCGACTGACCTGGAGCATGCCGAAGCGGGCGTTCTGGAAATGGGGCGCACCTGGTGGCCAGCACTGCAACGCGAGGATGACCGGCATCGGTGGGAATATGCAGCAGGCGTGGTCTGGTTCAACAGCATCATTCTGCTCGATGACGTGGAAAGCAGCATTCTGCGCGGGCTGAAGTTCCTCGATGCGTGGACAGTGACCGGCTCAACGGATATGCCGGTACTGCGCGACGAGTGGGGCAATGACTGGCGGGATATCACCCGCTGACGGATGGCCGGGCAGGGCGACTGCCCGGTACTTCAGGCAGGAAAAAGGATGTCGCGTTGCTCCGCATCCATGCCGCGCATGGCGCGGGGATATCCACTGCCCGGAGCCAGTGTGCCGCGCCCGGACGGACACGGGACGGGCGGCTTTTCCGCTCCTGTCCGGCGTCGCTGGGATTTTACGCCATCCACTCGCATTTTAAGGAGTGCCCTTCAAGCCGCTTTCGCGGCATAAGCTCGCCGACGATGGGGACTGTCGGCTCGTTATTCCACGGTCAGCTTGACCCGTTACCGGTCGCGGCGTACAGGCTCCGGGCAGCAGGGAACGGACGTCGTACCGACGTCCTCCTGGGTGCCCCCTGTAACCACGAGGTGTCCCTGTGTCCCGTTTTATCCTGGGTAACTGCGTCAATATTATGGCCTCCTTTCCGGATCGCGCCGTTGATTTCATCCTCACCGATCCCCCGTATCTGGTCGGGTTTCGTGACCGTTCCGGCCGCAGTATTGCCGGTGACAAAACCGACGAATGGCTCCAGCCGGCCTGCAATGAGATGTATCGCGTCCTCAAAAAAGACGCGCTGATGGTGAGCTTCTACGGCTGGAACCGCGTCGATCGCTTCATGGCCGCGTGGAAAAGTGCCGGGTTCAGCGTGGTCGGGCATCTGGTTTTCACCAAAACCTACTCGTCGAAATCGGCCTATGTCGGCTACCGCCATGAATGCGCCTATATCCTGGCGAAAGGCCGTCCGGCGCTGCCACAGGACCCGTTACCGGACGTCCTGGGCTGGAAATACAGCGGCAACCGCCACCACCCGACCGAAAAACCCGTGACCAGCCTGCAACCGTTGATCGAGAGCTTCACACACCCGAACGCCATTGTTCTCGATCCGTTTGCCGGTTCCGGCTCCACCTGCGTCGCCGCCGTCCAGGCAGGGCGCCGTTATATCGGCATTGAACTGATGGAGCAGTACCACAAAGCCGGGATTGAGCGCCTGTCAGCCGTCCAGCGCGCCATGCAGCGCCCGGCCGCCAACGACGTCTTTTATCCGGAGGCCGCGTGATGAACTATGCCGGACACGAAAAACTCCGCGCAGACGTGGCGGAGCTGGCCAACAGCATGAGTGACCTGCGGGACGCGCTGAACGACATGGAGCACCGCTATCGCTTTGATTCTGATGTGCTGACCCAACGCCTGGCCCGTCAGACACTTTTCCGCACCCGAGCCCTGTTTATGGCGGCGTACAACGAAATTTTTGAGCTGGATGCCTGCTTTCAGGACTAAGGAGAAAAACATGTACGGAACCTGTGAAACCCTCTGCCGGTTGCTGAGTGAGCAGTATCCCGCAGAAACCCCGCTGAACCTGATTGTCTGGTCCCCGGCGGATATCGAAGCGCTGGCCGACGAGATGGAGTATGCCGTTTCTGAACAGGACACAAGGGAGGTGCTGGCGCGTCTGGACGCCATACCGGAAGAACAACGGCTTGAGTCGGGTGTGTCTGCCAGTGCGGTGATGGACCTGATTGATCAGGTGAAACAGGCCGTTCCGGCGGTGATGGTGCCGGCTGACCTGCTTGAAACCCTGCTGACGACCGCCGAACAGGCGTTGTGGCACAGGGAATGGACCGCCCGGGATGACAACCACCCGGTCCCGGAAAGCGTGACCCGCTGCCTGGCTGATACGGCGAAAGTGCGCGCCTTACTGAAAAACTGAATACCCACGCCGCCCCGGCGGCGTGGACTGAATCTGCTCAGAGGAACATAAGATCATGATGTACGGCACCCGTAAGGAACTGAATAAAAAGCTGAAACGTATGTTTGGTAACGATGAACACTTTGCCCTGCTGGTCTGGACGAAGCAGGACGTAATGGCCCAGGTGGAAAACATGACAGAAAGCGAGGCCGCCGCGATTTTGCAGGAAATCGGCAGCGTGACCGGGCATACCGAAGAGGGCGTTTCATTTCGCACGGTCCCGGAGATGTATGCCGGATTACGGGCCGACATCGCGACCGTCATCGTTCCTGCTGATCTGCTGTCCCGCCTGACTGACGTCGCGGGGCTGGCGCTGGACGCAGAGGACGCCCGGGCCTGGCCGCTTGTTAGCCAGCATTACCCGTCCGTGGCTGATGCCCAGGCCGATATTACGTGGCTCAGGCAGCTCCTGGCCGCCTGATGTGACCGACCGCCCCGCCCGTTCTGACGGGGCGATACTTCCCGTACAGTATACAGAGAGAATAACCATGAATAACGATACCCTGAACGCCCTCATTCTGCGCCACGGTGACAATCTGCTGCGCCGGTCCGGCTGGCCCGACTCAGTTGGTATGACGCCCATCGCGCCCGAAACTGTACCCGGCTGGTTGTTCGCCAGTGGCGTGCTCGATGCAGACGAGATCCTGGCGCTGACAACCCGGTTGTGCCAGGCCCTGAATGACGGACGGGCGAAACTGCTGACCGCCAGCGCGCAACGGCTGGCAGGTACGCCCGCCCGGCTGCATCTGTACCCGGCTCAGTCTTATCCCCGGCCCGAAGCCCTGACTGATTTTACCTGTATCAGTCTGCCGTATGCCCGGGAATGGCTGACAAAAGCCGAATGCGGGGACCTGCTGGCCTTCCTGAAAGATTTCATTGACCGGATCTGTGACATTGTTCGTCAGGACGCGAAGCGCATCGCGGCGGCTCTGGTGCCGTCTGCCGCGCCGCGGCTGATGGAAAAACGTTTCGGAGTCTGGCGACTGGTTGCGGACGAATACGAGCACGACAACTGGCTGGACAGTGAGGACGGGGAACTGCTGGATCAGGTGCTGGACGGCATACTGGTCCGGGGTGCGCGGTTTTGTCCGGTCCTGCTCACCCTGGTGAATGAGTCCCGGGAGGAAATCGAAGCGGCCGGGGTGATGACCGATCTCCTGCGTTTCCCGGGGGAACCGGTCCGCCGCTGGTTTGACCGTCGCGTGTTGCGGGATGTGCTGAACGAGGTCCGCAACACAGACCCCATCGGGGATTAAGTCAGGGAGGGAAGGGGGAAACCCCTTCTTTTATCCGCCGGTGACTCAGAAGCTGAAAAGGATGTCGCCGGCTCCGCTTTTATGGCGGCCCCGTCCCGGCGTGACGTGGCCTGGTGGTTTTCCACTCTGTCAGTCCGGAGCCGTGTGCGGGCTGTGCCGTGCATCCATCGTAGTCGGGCTGTCGTGGATACAAGGGTAAAGTGCACGCGGCGGTCACCCGGTCCTTCCTTCACGTCAGCCGTTATCTTCCGGTCGTTCGACCGCTCAGGTTTCACGGTCTCACCCTTCAGCTCCCGTCTGCCGTGCGCGTCAGGCTGCGGCTTCCCTTGCGCCCTTGTATCCCCGACTGATCGCCCGACTGGTCTGGATGCACGGCACCGCCCGGTGTCGCGGTATATGTGATTACGGAGGTTTACCATGCAGTTAGCTACACGTCAGCACACCCTTAATGTCGAAGAATCCGACCGCGTTTCTTTCCTGCCGTACATGTTCGGCACCGATTTTATGCTGGCTGAATTACAGGTGTATGCCCTGGCAAAACAGTGGATGCCCGAATACAACGGTGGTTTCTGGCATTTCATCCGTCTGCCGGACGGCGGCGGCTACATGATGCCCGACTGCGGTCGGGTACACATGATCAACGGTGAAAACTGGTTTGATCGTACCGTCAGCGCCGACGCCGCCGGAATTATTCTGACCTCACTTGCCATTAACCGCCGTTGCTGGACGCATCACGACTGCGGCAACGCTGCACTCACACACCTGTATATGCTGCGTGATACCCAGCTCTGGAATCACATCGTTTTTCACCCTGAATGCAACGCCATTTATGCCGCACTTGACTGATTAACCGACGGGGCGGCGATGCCGCCCCACTGTAACCGCCATTCATCAATTAAAGAGAAACATGCCATGTACGGAACCGTCAGTGAAATCTGTATTGCTTTACTGAAACAGCATGAAAACAACAAACAAATCGCCGTCATTACCTGGACGCCGGAGGACGTGAGGGAAGCGGGCGCGGAGTACAGCCCCACGGACGACGATGTGTCTTATGTGCTCCGCGTCATCGGTAAAGCAGGCAGTGCCGGAGTGTGGCGGTACGGGTTAGGACTGGAATTTATCGCCGATGAACTCAGCAAAATTTCCGCTGCGCGGGCATCGCGCCAGATTGCTGTACCCGAGGATGCGCTGCGTGTCCTGTTGCCCCTGATGGAAGCCGGAATGAACATTCCGCGTTATCAGATGCCGGAAACGGCCGCCGAGGAATGCGCCGCGCTGGATATGCTCAAAACCCTGCTGGCAGTGCCGTTTACGCCGCGTCCGGCTGAATAACAGACGGGGCGGCGATGCCGCCCCTTTTAAAAAGGAATAAAAAATGTACGCACCCGTGAAAGAAATCATGACCGATCTCCTGAAATATAACCTGTCATCTGATGAAGCATTGCTGGTTTTGTGTATTACGCGGGAGGATATCCGCATGCTGACTACTGAGTGGAATTTGTCCGATGAGGATATTACCTGCGTCATGCAGCGACTGGATGCGACGTATGATCAGGGGGCCGATGTGAGCATGGTTCGTGGCATCACTGAAGAACTGATGGACGAGCGCCGCGCCATACGTGATGTCAGCGTTCCTGCCTGTGCGCTGCAAAAAATAATGTTACTGGCAGGCAGTGAAATGAAGCGACTGTATGCCGTGGCAGAGGATGGGGGCGGGGATGCAGACGCCTTCCTGGCTGAAGAAATGGACGCCATGCGCCAGTTACAGACCGCGATTGACGCATAAGAAGGAGTATCCCGTGAATATGAAACCGGAAACCCGCGAAATTCTTCGCCAGTACAAAGCACTGATTAATGCCCGCCGCCGTGATGCAGGCCAGCGCGAACTGACAACCGCGCAGGTCATGGATGAAATCTGCGGGTACATGACCTGTCAGTGTGCCGTGTACATCGGCGGTCATTTCATCTTACAGGGAGGAAAGGGCAGGTAAGCATGATGGCAGGCGGTTATGCCGCCTGTCAGCCCGCGCGAAAAACCATGCAGGCTGCCGCCTGCGGGAGGAAGGACCTGCGCCGCGCTTCGCGCCGCTCCCCGTCCTTTTCCCTTCTACCTATTTTGACGTACACTTCAGACAGATTTCATTTTTGACGGAAAAGTCATGCCTGGAACCTGCGCTGCTGCGAAATTAAATCAAGAACAGGAGCGGAGAGAAGCCACCCTTGCTGCACTGTATGTCGCATGGAGAGAACGTCTCAGTATGTCAGTTGACGCTGAAGCCGTAGCCGGAGAACTGCCTGAACATTTGAGAGCGTATTTCATGGAGCGGCTGCAGCATTATCGCCAGCTCAGTGCGCAGCTTCCGGACAAAAATAACCCGGAATATGCCAGAAAAGAGGATGAGGTTAGAAAATAGCGGCGTTCCTGTAGTATTTAAGCAGTCGCTGGCCGGTTTTTTCTCATGCAGGGTGACATTTTTTTCTGGCCAGTGTGTGAGTTTTTTCCTGCCGGTGATAATACGCTGCCTGTTCCTGTTCCTGTTCCTGTTCCTGCTCATTCAGTTGCAGATAATCTCTGACAGTTTTTTCTGACTACGGGCGACTTCCCTGACGGGAACCGGGGCTGTCATGCTTCGCACCGAGCCAGCTGCGCTGTCTCTGCCCGGCCCTTCGGGCAGCGGGTTTCCATCCCAGGCTGTCGCAACGTCAACGGCAGGCTTGCTGCGACCGTTCCGGTCACGCCGCCCCTGGCGCGCCGTTTCCTGCGCTTTTCGCACCCCGGCGGTAAGGCTGCCGGGCTGTAAGGCGCAACGCCGTTTCGCGTGTCGCGCCCCGACGTTGCGGCGGGCCCCTGCTCTCATCCACTTCTGGTGCCTTTTCACCGTTTAAGCCCCTCTTGCCTGGGCTGATAGAGCCACAACCTGTCGCATTAGCTGTCCAGGGTGTAATGAACAGCCCACAAAACTTTTTGCATGAAGCCGCAAAAACTTTTGCGTTCTGCCCTGGACAGATGCGTCAGGCCGTGGCGTCTATGCCCCTGCGGCGAAGGTTCTCAAACGGGTGAAGTTAAATACCAGAGGGAACAGCGCAGCAGGTTCCCGCAAACGTCAACACCGCGGCTCCCGAAACACAACGGGTGATGTTCTTTAAAAACCAGGAGGAAGAAAAATGCAGGCTCAGGCGATGCGTGTTTACCAGATTGCGTTCAGCGGACGCGATGCTCAGGGCGTTTTACCAATGTTTACCCGTATCCGCGCCATGACCGGAAAGCGGACTGTCAGGGCATTTATCGAACGTTATCAACCCGTCAGCGGCTGGTTTTTGGGCGACCCCGAAGACATTACCAACAAAGTGCAGAAGGAGGCAGAAGACACAGGCAGCAACCCGCAGAGATGAAAAAAGCAGGGTAAACCCTGCTTTCTCCACGCCGTAAAAACCGTTCGAGCGGTTTTTACGGCTTTATTAACTACCATAAGGAGTTAACTTTATATGATCGTTTCTATTGTTTCACCTTCCGCAGAGGCTGTAAAGCCCCGCCGTCAGACGCGCATCATTCGCGCCGACCTTGCCGTATCAGAGATTAACCCCGCGTTAAAGGCATTCGGGCGACATATCGCCAGACGTCTCCGCAAGGGGCGCGTGGTGCATATTCCCGCGATGACAAATACCGCCTATGGGCAGGTACTCCGCACTCTTGAACTGAAACGCGCATTTAACTGATGAGGTGAGCCGCCCCGCGAGGGGCGGCAACCACCGGAAGGAGAAAAAAATATGATACAATCCACCGCACTGGCACTGACTGCCGGCATCACCCCGCCGCCCGCGTCTGAAGACAGCCCCGCGCAGTCGTACCGGGCGACCTATTCCCCGGATGACAACAAATTGCGGCTGTATGCCGCGCTGCGTCTTGATGATGAAACGTATCAGAAAATCCATGCCGTGGGTTTTCGCTGGGCACCGAAACAGGCGCTGTTTGTCGCGCCAGCCTGGACGCCAGCCCGTGAGGACGTGCTTCTGTCTCTTGCCGGAGATATTGAAGACGATGACAACACCCTTTTCGACCGTCAGGAACAACGCGCCGACCGTTTCAGCGGCTACAGCGAAAAACGCGCCGGGGAGTCAGAGCAGACGCTCGCGCAGGTGGACGCGCTGGCGTCGGTTATCCCGTCCGGACAGCCGATCCTGATTGGCCATCACAGCGAGCGCCGCGCGCGACGGGATGCGCAGCGTATTGAAAACGGCATGAAACGCGCCGTGATGCTCTTTGAACGTGCGGAATACTGGGAGGATCGGGCGCACGCCTCCCTGCGTCTGGCGAAATACAAAGAACGCCCGGATGTGCGCTACCGCCGTATCAGAAAGATTGAGGCGGACAAGCGCAAGGCGGAGCGGAATATTGCCCAGGCGCAGAAATATCTGACGATGTGGCGGGCGCAGACGCTGGATCTGAAAATGGCGCGGCTTATCAGTAATTACGATCATATTTACACCTGTTTCACGCTGGAAAAATACCCGCGACCCGCAGATAAAAGCCAGTACGAAGGCCAGATGTCCCTGCATTCGGCGCTTGAGAATGAGATTATTACCTTTGAACAGGCCCGCGATATTGCCGCCCCTTATCATGAACGCACGATCCGCCATCAGCAGCGCTGGCTGAATCATTACCAGAACCGCCTGGCCTATGAACGCGCCATGCTGGATGAAAGCGGCGGCGTGGTCACCCGTACCCGGGAGTTTGAGCCGGGAGGGCAGGTTCAGAGCCGGGGCGAGTGGCTGACCATCATCCGCATCAATAAAAGTAATGGCGCGGTCAGTTCAGTTGTCACCCCGTATTACAGCTTTATGCGCTGCAACGGGACCATGACACTGACCCCCGACCGCATCACGGACTATAAAGCCCCGTCTGCGGAAGAAGCCCTCGCCGCAAAGCAGGCCGCGAAACGCCCGCCGATCGTCAATTATCCGGGGGAGGGTTTCCGCGAAATGACCAAAGCCGAATGGTCGAAAACCCCGGCTGATTATAAGTCGGTCCGGGGTGTCGCTGAAAATGATGAGCATGGCGCGTACCGCTTCCGCCGCATCATGACCAGCGGTTACACGCTCGATAATGTGTACATCACCGACATGAAAACCGTGGAAATCCCGCAAAAATAACCGACAGACTCCCCGGCATTGCGCCGGGGAGGTAAGGGCCATTCATATGCACAGTGAACTCAGGGACCGTATTCAGGCGATGCGGGCCAGACTTGACGGACGCACCCCCGTGGCCGAAATCCGGGCCAGCTCGCAGCTTTTCGTCACTCCCGACCCGGTCTGTCGTCAGATGGCTGACCTGGCGGAGATTACCGATTCTGACCGTATTCTGGAGCCGGAGGCCGGAACAGGGGCCATTTTACGGGCCATCCGGGAGGTGGCCCCGCTGGTACGGTGTGACGCCGTGGAGCTTAACGCCGCGTTAGCTACTCATCTGCGGGCGGCGTTTCCGGGCGTTAACGTCCGGTGCGGGGATTTTCTGGATTACCAGCCGGGAAGCCTCTGGAACAAAATCCTGATGAATCCGCCGTTTCAGCATGCGCAGGATATCCGACACATACAGCACGCCTTAACGCAGCTTGAATCCGGCGGGATACTGACGGCGGTCTGTCTGAACGGGCCACGCCAGCAGAAAATACTCCGCCCCCTGGCTGATGTATGGGAGCCGCTGCCGCGTGGCACATTCACGTATACCGATGTTTCAACCGTCCTGCTCAGAATTCAGAACTGACGGGGGCTGTGAGCCGGGCGGGGAAGGATGCCCCGTCTGGCCGCGCCGGAAAAGGCCGCGCGCCTGCGGCGCAGAAGGGCATTGCGCTGACGCGCAATTCCCTTCATTTGCGTCATAACCACTCTCAGAACTTGCTTCCAGCTGATGGGCTGTCTTGTTGCCCTTCGATAATCCCTTTTCCGGATACCAGGACTGTCACTTTTCCTCCTGATATACGACCTGATGGCGCTTATTCTGCTGCAACACATCCTGCAGTCTGGTTGCTGTTCCGTGTTTTTTAAAATCTCAACTCCCCGGGCGATGGCCCCCTTCGGCTCCCGGCCAGCGCTGCTGTCCGGTCGTCGAGCCCCACTCCGCCAGGGCAGCTGCTGCGCACCCGCCAGTCTCCGCCGAATCCCTTCGGGGTTCGGGCTTCGCTAGGGTCTGATGGCGAAGGTCAACCCCTGGCTTGCTGCGACCGTTCCGGCCGCGCCGCCTCCACCGCGCCGGCGGGCCGTCGCTTTAAGGCCACCACGCCGTACCGCCGTGTCGGGTGTGTGCATCCTGTTCATCCGGTGAGGCCATCGCCCCGTGTGTCCTCACGCGGAGGGCTGATCGTAGCACCGCCGGGTCGTCATCCAAAGGGTGAAGTGAACGCCGCCAAAACTTTTTGCGAAGGACCGCAAAAACTGTTGTCTGCGCCCTTTTCCTGCCGCCCCGCCGTCGCTCCTTTGCCCTTTGCCGCGAGAGAACTCACCAGGGAGATGGACAACCATCACCACAGGAGAAAACCAGGATGCACACACGAAACGTCAACGTCAGAACCGCCGCTCAAGAATCTTCCAGGAAGATGAGTGAAGGGCAAAACCCTGTTTCCGCCGCGCGGGAGTGGGTGGCTCAGGCCACTGCGCTGAAAGCAGGTGTCACCGTGTCCGCTGTGAGCCGCTACGGCGATGTTCAGGTGGAAATCCGTACCCACGGAACGCTTAACTGGCGTGCCTGGTCGTTTGAGCCCGATTTTCTTTTTGAACTGAAACGCAACCTGCAATACGTGCAGATGTAACCGGAGGCCGGACGTCCGGCCTTAACCCAGAGAAGGAGGAACCATGCAGAACCTTAACACCCGCCAGGCGACCAGAACGGTCGGGCAGAGCACCGAAATCGTGAAGCTGCTGCGCATTCAGGCCAGCGACACCCACGTGGTCGAGTTTGACAACGTGGACACCCGTTTTAATGACTGCAACAACTGGCAGGTGATGGCAGGGGGCAAACGTGTCCTCTTCAGCAACCGCATGTATGAGCGTTTTTCAGATGTGAAATCGGGGATCGTGGCAACGATTAACGTGTGTGAAAACAGCGCTGGCGTAGCGGATGCAGCAATGCTGGCAGGGGCAAAAGTCATGATGCAGGTACTCGACGGTTATCCGTCCTTTGCGGCACTGGCTGCACACCCGAAACGCATCACTGACTGAAAGAGTGCCGTGACCGGATCGGACCCCAGTCACGGCTGACCGTCACTTAAACTAAAGAGGTAAAATCATGGTCACCATCAATACTACGGCAAAGAAAGCGGCTAAATCCATCCGCATGACAAAATCTGCGGAAAAAAATACTCAATCCACTGAGCAGAAGCTCGTCCGGTTACTTGCGGACACCCCGGTGCAAATCTTCCCGTACTCCCGCCTGTCGCGTACTGACCTCAACACGCGCATCATTCCGCATACTGACACGGAAGTGGAAGAGATGGCTGACAGTATTCAGGCAATGGGTATCCTCCAGAACCTGATCGGCACGGCGTTGCCGGACGGGACGATCGGCATCGTTGGCGGGGAAGGTCGTCGCAGGGGCACGGGGATTCTGGTGCAGCGCGGGGTACTCGATGCCGACACCCCGTTTATTCCGGTGAAAGTTCTGCCTGTGGAAATGGCGGTGGCTGCCTCGATGATCGAAAACGGCAGACGCAAAAACATGCACCCCGCCGAGCAGATTATCGGCTTCCGTACGCTGGAGCAGGAGGGGAAAACAGCCTCGCAGATCGGTGCCCTGCTGGGGTATCACCCGCGCCACGTCCAGCGCTGCCTGAAACTGGCGAACCTTGCGCCGTCCCTGCTGGATTCGCTGGCGCGGGATGAAATGACCCTTGAGCAGTGTGAAGCGCTGACCCTGGCTGATTCTCACGAGCGTCAGGAGCAGGTCTGGAAAGAAGCTGTTGAACAACATCGCACTCCGAGTGTACATACTCTCCGTAAAATGGCCACAGATGACAAGATGGCCATAAGCCATCCGATGTTTGTCTTTGTCGGTGAAGAAGCCTACCTCGCAGCAGGAGGTCATCTGACCGCCGACCTGTTCAGCGATAAAGACAGTACTTTTGCGGATGCCGCGCTGGTGAAATCCCTGCTGGCTGGCAAGCTCACCGTACTCGCCGCCCGTCTGAAGCAGGAGCAGGGCTGGGGTTGGGCCGAGTTTCGTATGACGGAACTCAGCGGTCATGGCGAAGATAAAGAGCTGTACCGCTTTGCCATGCCAGCGGCTGTGCTGACTGATGATGAACAACGCCGCATCGACGAGCTGGAAAAGGCCATCGAAGACTGTGCGACTTACGACGATCAGTACGAATTTCAGCAGCAGATTGATGATATCTGGATCGAGGCTAAATACCGCGAGGCCACACCGGAATTTCGGGCGGCACATGGGGTATGGGTGTCATGGGATAACGGCGATTTTCAGGTTCAGCCTGGTATCCGTAAACTGACTGACGAAGATCGCGCACAGGAAGAACAGGAACAGGAGGCGCGACAGGCACAGGATAACAATGTCATCACCTACACCACGCCGGAAACACCTGCCGATGCATATCCCGCAACGCTGGTTAAAGCTATGTCTGCTGAACGGACTCTGGCAGTACAGGCTGAACTGGCGGGACGTCCTGATGTCTCGGTGGCACTGCTGACATGGACACTGTGTCTCGGGCTGTTCGAACGCCGCTATGGTCACCGTGATGAACCCCTCAAAGCATCCGTCTCCAGTAATCAGTCTCTGCTTGCCTCACTGGCCCCGTCCGGGGATGAGGGTAAAGCCCTGTTGTCACTGAAGGCACAGCGGGAAGTCTTTCAGGCGACGTTGCCGGAAGACTGGCATCTGGATTTCACCTGGCTGCTGTCATGGTCTGCGGAACAGGTGTGCGCCCTGCTGGGATTCTGCGCGGCACACGGGATCAACGGTATTCAGGAGCGCCTGTATCACCGTACTGAGCGGAGTGAACTGGACGGGCTGGAAGCGGCACTGGACTTTGACCTGCGCAAATGGTGGCAGCCGGATGCGACAAACTTCTTCGGTAAACTCAAAATTGCGCAGATTGGCACGGCTTATGAGGCTGCGGGGCTGTCTGACCGGGCTCGGGAGATTGTAAAACTCAAACGGCGTGATGCCGCTGCCGCTGCCGCAGATGAACTGAGTGCAAAAGGCTGGTTACCTGACTGGATGGTTCGTACTCAGTCCGATGAACAGGATGAGAATGACTGCGCTGAAACCGACCTGACTGACCACGCCGCTTAACCCGGAGGCCGCCGCCTTCGTGCGGCGGGAATGACATGACCATGATTTATGACCTGAACAAAATTAACCGCCTTACCGCCTCCGACATGGAGTCTGTCCGCCAGCAGGGTGAAGATGCCCGTCGTGGACTCAGTGATGCCGTGCTGGCTCTGCTGCCTGTACCGCAAAACTGGTGCATCTGCGCCGAATACCGAACGGAGTTTGGTGGTCTGTTCCCCGTCCAGTGCCGTCTCAGCGCGGACGGCTGCGATGAGTACCATCTGTGCGTGTGCAGTCCGGGTGATATCTCGCCGTACTGGCTTCTTGTCTTACTGTCTGCCGGAGGTCTGGTTGTTCGCACGCTCTGGCAGGGAGAGCAATTTGATCCCGTTCGCATCGGTACGCTGGTCAGCCAGGTCGCCGGAATGCGCCGCTTCGGCTGTTCCGCCCGCACGGTCGTCAGTCTGCTGAATGAGGAGGTGATGGCATGATCCCGTCAACACACGCTCTTGTGACGCTGAAGCCTGCCCGCCAGGCGGCACTGCAGGCCATTATCAGTGTGGAAACCGCCCGAGAACGGGGGGCGCGTCTGTCCTCTCTGCCACATGTACGTACTTTTTTGCGCGTGCTGACCGGCAGCAGTCGGATTAACACGGCGGTGGCACAGCGTATTCCCGGCCTGAACTGGGAGCCGAAGAACCGCCTGTGCAGTCTTAAACAGGTTGAGGAAGCACTGGATCGACTGATTGCCAGCAAAGGGGAGCATTGCCCGCTGCCGCTCTCCACGGATGTACAGGCCGAACTGTTCCCGGAGGTGATGCATACCCGGACAGATCGCCGGATGCAGCGCGAGAAAATTGCGTTCACCCGCAAAATGCGCCAGGAAGACCGGGCGATTGAGCATCGCTGGCTGTTACGCCAGAACCTGCTGGGGCAGGCGGTGACCGAACTGAATTTTCAGTCACCGGAAACCATCAATGTCTGGTACCGGCGCTGGGCAGACGAGTTTGACGCGCGTGAACTTGAGTCTGCATTCTGGTGCTGGCAGACGCGGTTTGCCTCGCTGAAGTCTCTTGAATGGCTGCACTACAGCAATGAGCCGCTGTATGCCGTTATGCATGAAATCCGGTTCATCGTCCGTGACACCCCGGCACATGTGCGCGAGGCAGAACGCTGGCAGGTTCCCAACAAGCTGACAGACCGGAGCGGGCTATGAAGTGGCGCTATTCACTCCGCTGGAAGCTGCCGCGTACTCCGTGCCCGGGTCCGCAGGAGCTGGTCTCTGACGTGGTGGAGGCCGGGCAGCCCGCCCCGGAATCGGTGATGTCGCGCTGGGTGGCGGGGGCCGGGTATGCCGTATGCGTCGATTTTCTGGATGAGAGGCAGATCAGACGCTGGAGTGATGAACGGAAAGCCGCTGCCCGCAGGCGAAATCTGGAACGCCGGGTAAACCGGATTGCGCCGCTGTTTGCGGAGGAACTTATCTCGCGGGAACTTACGGAACGCCCGGACTATTTTCGCGGAAAAACAGTCCGGTAATCGCCGGATACCTGGTCAGCAGGAAGCGGTGTAAGGTATAATGGCACTGGCGCTTGAGGCTTTTTGCCTCATGACGTGAAGGTGGTTTGTTGCCATGTTGTGAGGCAGAAAGAAGAAAGCCCCGTAGGAAGTTAATGTTATTAACCAACCACACGAGGCGATCTGCTTGACTAGACACCAACAGAATAGCCTCTTAGTTGCCGCAAGGCAAGGAGAAGAAGGCCATTGTAATCCTATGCAGTAATGTCCCTTTTGACCCATTCTGAAATGTCCCCGTAGCTTCTCAGCCAGGATATTTCATGTCAAAAGAGATCATTAGCATGAGCCTTAAAGAACTTGACCGTCTCCAGATAATTCGGGATTCAGTCAGCCGCCAGATCACCCAGGAGCAGGCTGCGGACCGTATAGGCATATCAATCCGGCAGGTAAAACGTCTCGTTCAGCGTTACCGGATCGAAGGCCCTCAGGGACTGATTTCCCGCCGCCGAGGACAACGTCCCAATAATGCTTTTACGTCGGAATTTCGGACTCTCGTCATCTCACTTGTCAGAGATAAATATCCGGATTTCGGTCCCACTTTTGCCTGTGAGAAATTACGGGAGATCCATGGGCTGGCTTTGTCGGCCGAGACTTTGCGCAAGTGGATGGTTGAAGAAGGTTTATGGCGTGAGCGCCGCCGAAAAATTGCCCGCATTTATCAGCGTCGGCAACGGCGCCCATGCTATGGCGAACTTATCCAGATTGATGGTTCTCCGCATGACTGGTTTGAAGAACTAGGGCCTCGCTGTACATTAATTGTCTTTATTGATGACGCCACCAGTGCGCTTATGGCGCTCCGCTTCGCTCCTGCAGAAACGACCCGCGCTTATATGGAAACGTTACGTGATTATCTCGACAAATATGGGCGTCCTCTTGCCCTGTATTCTGACAGACACAGTATTTTCCGTGTGAATAACCCGGAACGTGAAGGCGAACTGACGCAATTTACCCGTGCAATTAAAACTCTTGGGATCGAGCCAATTCACGCTAACAGCCCTCAGGCTAAAGGCCGGGTTGAGCGTGCCAATCAGACGTTACAGGACAGACTGGTTAAAGAATTACGTCTTCGCAATATCAGTGATATCGAATCAGCTAACCTGTGGTTGTCTGAGTTTGTGAAAGATTACAACTCTCGCTTCGCTTCGATCCCCCGTGAAAATGGTAACGCCCACAGGGAGATTCTTCATTCTCCGGAAGAACTTAACTACATACTCTGTTATCAGTCCCGTCGGGTGCTTTCCAAGAATCTGACCTTTCAGTATAAAACGAGTGCATATCAGATCCGTTCAGAAGGGCAGGGATACCGTCTCAGGCATGCGATTGTCACGGTATGCGAAAACTTTAACGGTGAAATAACGGTGCTTTATGAAAGTCGGCCGTTGGGCTACGAGAAATATGTTGATGGGCCTGAACCAATACCGCTTGATGATGAAAAGAGCGTTCATGAGCGTGTGGATAATGCGAGGTTTGATTTGCGCTCTAAATATTACGTCAAACCTGCTGCTGACCATCCCTGGATGACGCGGCGAACGCAGAGTAAAGATGATGTGAAGCCGCCAACATTACCCAGAAAGAAAGTACGCCCAGATACGACCCCAAAATAGTGTTCACAGCATTAGTTAATTGCGATTAAGGGTTGCATTATAAATGTCGTCATTTTCGCGTTTACCTACTCCGATAACAGTGACTGTAACAATGTCGTCCTCTACACGATAGACAAGGCGGTATCCGGCACCACGTAGCTTAATTTTATACTGGTCCTTACGTCCATGTAGCTGTGATGCCGGAACTCTGGGGTTCTCCAGGCGCTCTTTGAGTTTCTTTTTGAACTGCACCTGTAGTGTATGACCCAGCTTCTTCCATTCTTTCAGAGCGGATTCGTTGAAAGCCAGCTTATAGGTCATCAATATTGACCTCTATAACCCTTTCTCCGCTTCGCTCATCAGCCATCCTTCCCAGTTCTTCATCTTCCAGAAGTTCCATCAACTGGGCATAGAGTGCCGGTGGCACGCAGTAGAACGCAGGCTCATTACGATTAAGAATGGCTACCGGAGCGCCATCCCCTGCGTGGAAAGTACCCATAGGGTCACGTTTAAGCTCAGTAATACTGGCTGCCGTAGTGGTCAGAACCTGAAATGCCATAATGTTACCTCCTCAGATTGAGTGTTAATTGTAGATCATTTAAAAGAGTCTTTAAAGGTGCTTTTGTTGAGGTTTATCCGTTAACTAAGCTGGATAGCGTGATATGACTTACTGAGGAAAGTTGAAGAAACAGGGGGCAGGGGAGGCAAATGTATTGAAATCAGAGTCTAATCACTTTTGTGCGTTTATATGCAGTGAGGTAAAATTTATCTTCTGCGTTTCTGGCGGGTTTGTTGGGGGTTTGTTGCCTGTTTTACCCGGTTCCCGTCAGAAACGCTCTCAGGCCTTCTGAGCTGTCAAGGCTCAATTGAAATGTCCGTTATCCAGCTCAATTAAAATGACCACTTTGATCTCTCATTCTCTTTACTGATAGACTTTCCTCCGACTGAAACAACAGGATGATTGAGCCCATGCTTCGATACGAGTTAACGCCGAACAATGCAGGTTTTATACTGTGGGGAGATTCAGAAGCCCTGAATGAATTACATGAACTCATTCATTACATCGTGGATGAAAGCCCACTGATTAAAGTTAAAGACGGATTTATGTTATCCCTTGCCTATGATATTCGTAAAGCACGGGAAGGTAATCGTCGTGTTGAGCAACATCAGTATGATCAACATGATACATATAAGCTTTATGGTGTTGAGCTTTTATGGCCTCTGGTCCTGGTACAGTCCTCAATACTCAGAAACTCAATGGGTTATATTCAGACAGACAAAAACCAGCTGTCTGTCATGTATGCCTTTGAATACCTGATAGAATCAGCATTAACAGAGTCTGAGAGAACAACGTCGAATGATATTATGCTAACAGTAAAATATGCATCAGACTCTGATTTTAATTTCATTGAGGATAATATTGACAGCAGGTGCTGCTATTTTATCAGCCTATCTCCGGAGCAAAGAAAAAAGCAGTTAATCAGTATTGTTCGTTCTTTTCATTCATTATGGGGTAAGTATGCCCGTGAAAAGCAGGACATAAAGATGCTGAACGAAATGAATAATACATCATGGGTCTGGCCGGACAATATCAACTGGTGAGCAACCACTGTCCGGCCAGTGAGTACCATCAGCGGGCTCTTTTACCAAAAATGTCCTCTGAACGTGACTGAAGCTGTTTGAGTGCTTCGAGCATGTCATCATTATCCAGTGAGCGCTGGGATTTCTTCCCTTCCTGCTTTGGCCGTCGTCGGGAAGGGCCATCTCCAGCGGGAATTGACTGAGAGCGCGTGTTATCCCGCTTGCTCTGCACCAGACTGATAAACTCCAGGGTTCGGCCAAGACGCTTGTTATCGACAATCGCGCCCTGGTCGATTTCTGACAGTCGGTCGTAGGTAGAGTAGGGAAGTAGCGTACCGTTCAGGCGCAGCTCTTTTCTGCCATCAGGATAGTGATACACATCGATATATTTACCTATTGCACGGCGACTCAGTTCGCTGTCTTCAATCAGGTACAACATTTTATCATATTGTATCGTCAACGATTTTGAGACTTTACGTTTTTCACGAACAGTGAAAATAAGCCCCAGGTCCTCATCATGTTCTACAGCACGGTGTACGTCAAAATCATGTCGCGGTACTTTGCCAAAACGGCGGTTATAGTCAGCCATATAGGCCTCAGCGAAGTCATTTGCAGCCTCCATTGAACAAATGCCCTGTAACCGCAGCTCTTTGACCAGACGATCCTGTAAAGTGAGGTGAGCTCGTTCTACACGCCCTTTGGCGGGACTGGTTTCTGCACAGATAGTCTGGATGTTCAGTTCATGCATGGCTCGCCCAAACTGAGTATGCCCGTCTCCGCCTGTGGCGTGTTTATTGTTAACACGAAAAACACCGGCTTTATCGCTGTACAGTGCCAGCGGTTTACCATGCTTATCGATATAGCGCCGCGTGGCTTCGAAGTAAGAAAACGTGGACTCCGATTTAACAAACAACAGTTCCATCAGTTTGCTGGTTGCATCATCAACATAGACCAGCGCGGTGCAGGCCGGGCCACGGCCTTCAAACCAGTCGTGATCACAGCCATCTATTTGTATCAGCTCACCAGTACACGGACGCCGGTACCGTGGTTGAGGGATCCTTGCGGCACGTTGTTTACGGGGAACCCATAAGCCAGCCCGCACCATGATGCGCCGGACAGTTTCTTTGCCAAGAAACAGTCCGTGGAGTTCTTCGAGCTTTTCACGCGCCAGAGTCGGACCGAAATCAGCATAACGCGTCTTGATCAGTTCCAGAGCCTGATCTGCGAGCCCGGGTGGCAACTGGCGGTTACCACGCATGCCACATCGTCTGCTGGCCATACCAAGCGGTCCGCCTTCACGGTAACGGGCAAGAAGTCTGCGGCATTGCCTGTCGCTGATACCGAGGTGCTCGGCCGCACGGCGCGTTGTGATGCGACGTTCAATGACGTCCTGTATAATCTTGATCCGGTTGATCTCTTTCAAAGTAAACACTCCTGAGCTTTCTGCGCTCATGATATGCCTCCCGGTAGTTTAAACGGACCAGTGAAGCTTACCATAGCGCGGACATCTGAATTGAGCCACAGGCGGACATTACTATTGAGCCATTACATGAGCTGTGCGCGTAATGAGGCGTTATGGTAAATGAGTTGACGTAAAAAAAAGCCCGGCTTACGGGCTTCTGGATACTATGACTTACCACGACATTCTCTGCACCAACTTTGATTCGTTGCGCCAGAAGGAATGGTTCTGAATCCGAATAGAGTTTGCAACTCACCTGCAGTATGAGCGGTGGTTCGCTTGCAGTTAGGGCATGTATGAGGAAGATTAACCGTGCCTACCATTTTTCTATCCTTAGACGTCTCCGCGCTCTCTGAGAATTTTCATCGCCATGCTTTTTTCAGTGTTACTAGCTGAGCCAAAAAAACCATCCGATTTAATGAGGCGCTTTAGTTCTTCACTGCTTTTGCTTTCTAAGCGCATTTTGGTTGCCTGAAGCTCATGAGCTTTTTCGTCCAATGCGTTAGCTGCGCCTTTTGCAATTTTACCGGCTGTTTCCCAAAACCCCATTTAACCACTCCTTAATGCTTATCCAATTGGACTTGTTGTGATCCGACGACTCCGACATTTAGGGCAATAATCAGGCGTGCCATAACCAGTACGACTGGTCCACTCATGCTTACAATCCAAACACTTAGCCCGGTAGATTGTCGGTGCCATTGAATACTCCATTGATTTTAAAAATATTTGTATAGTGCACTAAAATTATCGGCAGTTTTGAACGGAACTTGAGAGGGCGATAACTCTAAGCTGATATGTTGATTTTATGATGATTTTCGTGTGCCAGGGTTAGTGAGATAATGGGACGTTATGGTAAATACCATTCCGCAATAACTATCCATGTATAGATCATCCTTTATCTCCGTATGGCATAACCCATCTGAATCCATTAAGCATGACAAAACCTTCTTTATAAATAGCACTTTCAGTAGTACTTGATGTAGAAAATTGATTGGCATTTGTGTTTTTACTTGATATCTACGTGATTTACTGATATTAATTAAAGCGTAAATTATCTAAAACTAGATTTTCAATATGTTATAGGTGGTTCAAATGCCAGGTACTAAGTGTGTTACTGTTCTTACTGCTCGTGGAATTACTGAGATTTTAAAAACAGGTGGTAGCAAAGCCTGGAGACTCAATGCAACCCATGCAGGAAAATGTTCGTATGTTGTTTGCGTTCAGAACTCGAAGATTGATTGGGGAACCCAGGAGGCAAAGCATCACCATGCTTTTATGATTGGCCGTATTTCTGGGATTAGCAGGATTCCAGACCATCCCAAGAAGCGTTGGATAATCAACATTGATTCTTATGCTGAGATTGATATCCCTGACCAATGGGATGGAAACCGGAATCCGGTTTCTTACCGAAACCTTGAGGATATGGGGATAGATCTTGATACTCTCGATTTTAAACCTGTTGGTCATATTGTATCTGGAATAAAACAGACTAGTGGTGACGAATACGATGAGTATGAAGAAGTTGATGTCAGCGATAGACCTTTAAGCCTGAAAGAAGCTAAGGCTGGTCTAGCACTTCATTTTGGCGTCAATGAGGATGACATTCAGATCACTATTAAGGGGTGACCTTTATGGAATCATTCTCTGTTGAGCATTGGTTACCACAGGCTACTGCTGGAGATAGTCAGGCTAGATTTTATTTGGGGAAGATATTCTCATGCGGGCTGGGTGTTCATCAGGATTATAAGCTGGCTATATACTGGTTTCAGCTTGCAGCGGAGCAAGGCCATGATGATGCCCAGTTTAATCTTGGGTGGGTATATCATTTGGGGTTAGGTGGATATAAACATGTCCAAAAAGCGTCTGAATGGTATCAGAAGGCCGCTCTGCAAGGTCATGCAGAGGCTCAGTTTCATCTAGGAAGGCTGTATGCTTTCTCTGATTTAAGAAATGATGGGCTTGCAGTTGAATGGTTTCTCTGTGCCGCGAAGCAAGGCTATAGTAGTGCGCAATTTAAACTTGGCTGGATGTATCATCTCGGTATGGGCGTTGAGCAAAGTGACAGGCAGGCTTTCCATTGGTTTATTCGGGCTGCTGAGCAAGATCATGCAGGGGCTCAGGCATCTCTTGGTGAGATGTATAAGCATGGGTGGGGAGTCGAGCAAGACGAAACGATGGCACAGTATTGGTTTCGACTCGCAAGAACAATGCCATAGCATCAAGCCCGCCCTGCGGGCTTTTTTATGTCTGCGCATAATGCGGCGTTATGGTAAATAGCCTATGCTAATGTCCGCTAAGAGCGAAGAGAAGACCTTTGGTTACTTCCTCAGGTATGCCATACCACACCTCCAGCATGGGTTACTTTGCGTCGGAGAATTAGCAGATCAGTCGTAATGTTACTTGAATCGCCACGGGTTTAACAGACACCTCAGAGTCATTTAAGATGGCTTAAAGAGAGGTGCCCATGAGCGGTAAGCGTTATCCCGAAGAGTTTAAAATTGAAGCAGTCAAACAGGTTGTTGATCGCGGTTATTCTGTTGCCAGCGTTGCAACACGTCTCGATATCACCACCCACAGCCTTTACGCCTGGATAAAGAAGTACGGTCCGGATTCTTCCACTAATAAAGAACAGTCAGATGCTCAGGCCGAGATCCGCCGTCTCCAGAAAGAGCTGAAGCGGGTTACCGACGAACGGGACATATTAAAAAAAGCCGCTGTAGATTCAATCTGTCAATGCAACACCCCTTTCAATTATCTCTTTCGGTGTTTTGAACTTCAGTGTCTTTCTCGGTCTGTTGTTTAGCTGAGCAGCAACCAGATCTAGTTCATGTTGAGTATATTGGGCAAGACATGTCTTTTTAGGAAAGTACTGCCGAATTAGCCCATTTGTGTTCTCATTTGTTCCCCGCTGCCAAGGACTCTGAGGATCGCAGAAGTAAACTTTAACGCCGGTGCTGACAGTAAATTCTAGATGTCTGGCCAGTTCCATTCCTCTGTCCCATGTCAGTGATTTTCTGAGTTCTGACGGTAAACTCAGGAATTTGTCGGTAAGAGCCTGATTTACTGAGACAGAATCTTTGCCCCTGAGTCTAAGGATGATCGTATAACGTGATTTTCGGTCTACAAGTGTGGCTATATGAGAGTTTTTTGTACCTGAGACTAAATCGCCCTCCCAATGCCCCAGAGAGCGTCTGTTATCGATATTTCGGGAACGTTCGTGAATTGGTGTTCCGTTCACTATGTTAATCGTACCTC
Source organism: Citrobacter sp. RHBSTW-00881 (assembly GCF_013728515.1). Classification (NCBI taxonomy): domain Bacteria; kingdom Pseudomonadati; phylum Pseudomonadota; class Gammaproteobacteria; order Enterobacterales; family Enterobacteriaceae; genus Citrobacter; species Citrobacter sp. RHBSTW-00881. The sequence goes on along the minus strand of NZ_CP056272.1, from coordinate 23,466 downwards.
TTTCGCCTTTGCGGGTATGACGCCTGCCATGGCGAAGGCTATGCGACCGTCGCAGATGCTGTATATTCAGGTGGTGTAGCGCTTCACGGCTACGAAAGTACAGCGTTTTATAAATTGTCTCAGGTGATATTCGCAGCGTTTTTTGACGTGGTTTTGTTCGCCTTAACCATCCTGATATTTGCTCTGGAGACCATTTCATCTCCAGCTTTTCCAGAACAAGCTTTCGCAATGGTAAATTTTGATCCAGTAAGCACGGTTTTGGCCTTTTCGCCATTCTGTTGGCTCGGTTATTAGCATCAACAGCTTTGTAATAGCGTCTGCCCCGATTACGCTGAACTTCACGTGAGATCGTCGAAGGACTGCGATTCAGCGCAGTAGCTATCGCACGAATGCTCATTTTGGCTGACAAACCAGCTCGTATCTCCTCGCGCTCAGACAGTGTCAGGTGAGCTACAGCCCGCTTACGCTCATGGGGTTTTATGCCGCCAGTATCCCTTAACATAGTGAAGATCGTTCCGGGTTTTGAACCCAGGATATTCGCTATTTCACTGAAGCCTGTTCCGTTCTTCCATAGTTCAAAAACAGAGGCTTTTTCCTCTGCTGTAAATGTTCGTCTCATTCAAAAAACCTCCGCAACCCCATGTTTTCACATAACTGTTGCGTTGACCAATTGAATCTACAGCGGCGTACTTCGCAAAGCTGTCCGACTGAGGTACGCCTTTATCCGTGACAACACCTGTTGCTGGCCTGTTCGCCTGCTCTGTCGGGTGCTGGATGTTCATCCTAGTGGTTTTTACGCCTGGCTTCAGCAGCCGCATTCACAACGCCATCAGGCAGACCTGAGACTGACAGGACAGATTAAACAGTTCTGGCTGGAATCGGGATGCGTCTATGGTTATCGCAAAATCCATCTGGATCTGCGGGACAGCGGGCAACAGTGCGGAGTGAACAGAGTCTGGCGACTGATGAAACGTGTCGGGATAAAGGCTCAGGTCGGATACCGGAGCCCGCGGGCACGTAAAGGCGAGGCCAGTATCGTGTCGCCCAACAGGCTCCAGCGACAGTTCAATCCGGATGCTCCGGATGAGCGTTGGGTAACGGACATAACCTACATCAGGACCCACGAAGGCTGGCTGTATCTTGCCGTGGTTGTTGATCTGTTCTCACGCAAAATTATCGGCTGGTCCATGCAATCCCGGATGACAAAGGACATTGTCCTGAACGCACTGCTGATGGCTGTATGGCGGCGTAATCCCCAAAAACAGGTGCTGGTTCATTCGGATCAGGGCAGTCAGTACACAAGCCATGAGTGGCAGTCGTTCCTGAAATCACACGGTCTGGAGGGCAGCATGAGCCGTCGCGGTAACTGCCATGATAATGCGGTTGCAGAAAGCTTTTTCCAGTTACTGAAACGCGAACGGATAAAGAAAAAGATCTACGGAACGCGGGAAGAAGCCCGCAGTGATATTTTTGATTACATCGAAATGTTTTATAACAGTAAGCGTCGGCATGGTTCTAGCGATCAGATGTCACCGACAGAATATGAAAACCAGTATTATCAACGGCTCGGAAGTGTCTAGATTATCCGTGGCGATTCAGAGAGAATATTAAATATACTCTCGTCTACCTAAAACAAGATTAACTAATCCAAAACTACCCAAGAGGATAAGCGGTATATCCTCTTAGGGTAAACGCATTCCGGACTTCACCAGGCGGGGACTAATCGGCCATAGTTATGGGGTTCAGATATGCAGAATAATCCCCTGAATGAAAAATCTGAGCGCAATAATTACGTACGCACTGTCTGCTCATGGCACAAAGCGGACAGTGATCACCGTTCTTACGACTACTTTCTGACTTACTTCGTGACTTGCCCTAAGCATGTTGTAGTGCGATACTTGTAATGACATTTGTAATTACAAGGGGTGTAAGACATGGGTAGCATTAACCTACGTATTGACGATGAACTTAAAGCGCGTTCTTACGCCGCGCTTGAAAAAATGGGCGTAACTCCTTCTGAAGCGCTTCGTCTCATGCTCGAGTATATCGCTGACAATGAACGCTTGCCGTTCAAACAGACACTCCTGAGTGATGAAGATGCTGAACTTGTGGAGATAGTGAAAGAACGACTTCGTAATCCTAAGCCAGTACGTGTGACGCTGGATGAACTCTGATGGCGTATTTTCTGGATTTTGACGAGCGGGCACTAAAGGAATGGCGAAAGCTGGGCTCGACGGTACGTGAACAGTTGAAAAAGAAGCTGGTTGAAGTACTTGAGTCACCCCGGATTGAAGCAAACAAGCTCCGTGGTATGCCTGATTGTTACAAGATTAAGCTCCGGTCTTCAGGCTATCGCCTTGTATACCAGGTTATAGACGAGAAAGTTGTCGTTTTCGTGATTTCTGTTGGGAAAAGAGAACGCTCGGAAGTATATAGCGAGGCGGTCAAACGCATTCTCTGAACCAAAGCATGACATCTCTGTTTCGCACCGAAGGTGACACTTCTGCTTTGCGTTGACAGGAGAAGAAGGCCATGAAACTGCCGCGAAACACCCTGCTCTGGTGTGTATTGATAGTGTGTCTCACACTGCTGATATTCACTTACCTGACCCGGAAATCGCTCTGCGAAATTCGCTACAGGGACACGAACAGGGAGGTGGCGGCTTTTATGGCTTACGAGTGCGACAAGAAGTCGTTCAACATATTGTTTTGATAGATATTTATACAAAACCAACTATTCCATTAGTTGTAGCCTACCGAGGCAGGAAAAGCTGGCAACGGCTCTGTCTGAAGCCCTTGGAACAATGTAGCTTAGCAAACATTGCTTCAGTAAATCGCGAGAGGAACTGATCGCTGCTAGCATCGTGCGGCGAAGGCGCTAGGCTGAACGGTACGATTAACACAGTGAACTGTCGTTTAAACGTCGTGACATGAAACAAGCCAAAGATGCTGTCAGGCTTGCACCAAAAGGTAAGGGGTATGGTTATTCCTGTTCGTAGTGGGAATACATGGACTATAACTCCCCCGGCGGATAGACAGAATCTAACCCGTTCGTTTATATGTTGTTCGGAACTTGGTAAGCCTGTATTTACGCCCTATGGGCAGGGAAATCGTAAGATAACCTGATGTGGATGCAGGTAAAGGAGGATGGAGAAAGCGAATGCCATACTGTAATCGTGTGGATAGAGGTTCAAAATTTGCCTCATCGGGAAACCGGGCAGACTTCCATCGGGTCTTTGTTCGCGTGACATCTGAGAAGGTCTTCAGGGATGGCAGGTAAGGAAATTACGACGAAAAGCGTAACTGCGGCCATCAACGATACCGGATGGCATTCCATCAACTGGAAACAAGCCCACCGACACGTTAAGACTATTCAGTCAAGGATCGCGAAGGCAACATGTAACCAGCAATGGCGCACAGTCAAAAGATTGCAGCGATTGTTGGTTCGCTCCTTCAGTGCCAGAGCTTTGGCAGTGAAAAGAGTTACTGAAAACAACGGGCGTAATACACCCGGAGTTGACGGACAAATCTGGAACACCCCGGAAGCAAAATGGGCTGCGGTGTTTAGACTCGAAAGTAAGGGGTACAGACCCCGACCACTCAAGAGAGTCCATATACCAAAACCTAATGGCAAAACAAGGCCATTAGGAATTCCCGTAATGCTGGACAGGGCAATGCAGGCCTTACACCTATCCGGACTCGAACCCGTATCGGAGACACTTGCAGACCACAACAGTTATGGTTTCAGACCTGCGCGATGCACGGCTGACGCCATTCAACAGGTATGCAATATGTACAGCTCCCGATACGCATCGAAATGGGTGCTGGAAGGTGACATTAAAGGTTGCTTCGATCACATCAATCACGAATGGCTACTTGAACATATCCCTATGGACAAGCGCATACTTCGTAAGTGGTTGAAAGCCGGAACCATCGAGAAAGGTACTTTCAGCGAAACGCTCTCCGGAACGCCACAGGGAGGGATTATATCTCCGGTGCTGGCAAATATGGCCCTGGATGGGCTGGAGGGAGAACTTCAAATTCGTTTTGGAAAGAAACGCTCCAAGAAATCATGGAAGAATAAAGTCCACCTGGTTCGTTATGCGGACGACTTCATCATTTCCGGATGTTCAAAAGAAATTCTGGAAAATGAGGTGCTTCCTTTAGTGCAATCCTTCCTGCGTAAGCGAGGACTGACACTATCGGATGAGAAAACAGTCATCACGCATATCACTGATGGATTTGATTTTCTGGGGCAACACATTCGACGCTTTGATAGGAAGCTTATTATCAGACCAGCGAAGAAAAACGTGAAATCCTTCCTCGGTAAGGTCAGAGGTATTATTGAAGATAATAAAACCGTTCCTGCATGGTTGCTGATCTATAAGCTAAACCCTTTGATTAGAGGGTGGGCGAATTATCATCGACATGTGGCCTCGGCAAAAGCGTTCAACAATGCTGATCATCAAATCTGGCGGAAAATATGGCAATGGTGCGCGAGAAGGCATCCCGGACGAAGCCGCCGATGGATATTTCGTAAATACCATACGACTATCAAAAGGCGGAACGGGATGTTTTATGGCGTCGACCCTGATGGACGAAAATACGTTCTCCAACGGGCAGGCGCCGTGAATATGTACCACCATGTGAAAATCAAGGGTGCTGCAAATTCGTATGATCCTGAATGGGAAGAATATTTCGAAAAGAGACTAGACTACTCTTGGAGAGAATCCCGACAAGGTCAGAAGAAGATCCTCGTAATATGGAGAAAACAAGGATCACGCTGCCCTCTGTGTGAACAACCTATAACTCGAAAGACTGGATGGAACATACATCACATCCTCAAGAAATCTCTTGGCGGAAGTGACAATCTGGAAAACCTAGTCCTGCTGCATCCAAATTGCCATCGACAACTACACAGTAATGAAGTCGGCCCCAGTTGAAAGAGGGCTTTCAAAGGCTTGAGCGGTATGCGGGGAAACTCGCACGTACCGTTCTTAGGGGGCGGTGGCATAGTAATGTGCTGCTGCTACCCGACATCCGCTAAGTAGCTAACCCCGGCGGGGGAATCCCCCGCCATTCAGGAACTGATGATGTCTGACATGCCTGAAGCGCCTTTATGAAGGGGTTGCCGGTTCGCTGGCAGCCCCTTTTTCCACTTCTGGTGCGACCGCACGCATGAACAACCAGAAAGGAAGGTTCCCTCCAGGGGAACGGGGCAGGGCGGCAGCGCCTCCGGCGCGCCCGCTCTCTTCCCTTCATGTATTACCTCTGTATTACAATTAATGCTACTGTACGCATCCATTAGCATTAATATGGGAAGGTTATTTTTCCCTGTTCCGTGCTGAACGGATGCCTGCCTGATAATTCTTTTTCACACTTTCAATATCACTGAGCGTTGAAGCCTGGCAGGAATGTGCAGCAAGACGGTAGCGGGCGGCAATTTCATCAAGGATGGCAGGGGTGTTGTCTCTGCTGCGATGCTGGCGACCTTTCTGGCCAAAAATGCTGACGATGATGTCCTGACTGCCCGAACGTCCGAAAAGACGCATGCAAAGACGCTTTACAATCAGTGGAGTTAAATCCAGATCGATGTCGTCTGCGATTTCAAAAATAAAACTCAGCATCCGGTACGTTTTATAGCGTTTAACTGCTGCGCTGAGACGTGCAGCCCTCTGAGGGAATTCCCATGATTCATCGGAATAACGCTGCAGCTCTGCCTGGTAATCTCTGGCCAGATGTTCGAGGGTGTACTTAAAGTTGCGGTAAAAATAAGCGCGGGACTGTTCAGTCTGAGATTCTTCAGCCATTTATGGACCGTAGATTAATGCTAGTGTATGCGTACATTAGCATTAATAATTAAAGTCTTCAAACCTCCCTCGCCTCGCCGGAGATCTGAATGCGGAAGTGATGGCACTGCTCTCTCATGGCCTGAAACAGAAAAACGGGCAGGGCGATGGCCCCCTTCGGCTCCCGGCCAGCGCTGCTGTCCGGTCGTCGAGCCCCACTCCGCCAGGGCAGCTGCTGCGCACCCGCCAGTCTCCGCCGAATCCCTTCGGGGTTCGGGCTTCGCTAGGGTCTGATGGCGAAGGTCAACCCCTGGCTTGCTGCGACCGTGCCGGTCGCGCCGCCCTGACCGCGACGGTGTGACTGTCGCTTTAAGGCCGCCACGCCGTTCCGACGTGTCGGGTGTGTGCACCCTGTTCCCCCGGTGAGGCCATCGTCCCGTGTGTCCTCACGCGGAGGGCTGGTCGTAGCACCGTCGGGTCGTCATCCAAGGGGTGAAATGCACTCCGCCAAAACTTTTTGCGAGTATCCGCAAAAACTTTTGTCTGCGCCCCTTTCCTTCCTCCCTTCGCCGTTGCTCCTTTGCCCTTTGCCGCGAGAGAACTCACCAGGGAGATGGACAACCATCACCACAGGAGAAAACCAGGATGCACACACGAAACGTCAACGTCAAAACCGCCGCTCAAGAATCTTCCAGGAAGATGGGGGGCGAACTACCTCCGCTGAGAGGTCTGGCACTGCGCATTCAGTGGGGTAAAGCGCACGTGATGCGTGTTATCGACGCCGTGAAAGCGAAAAACGAGGCGCTGGATGTTGTTTTTGAGGCGATGCTTGAAGGCTACGGCGATTTTGCCAGTGGTAAGCATACCCCTCCGCATATGTTTTCAGACGTTCCGGAGCTGGTAAGTGCGTGGCATAGCGGATGGGCACAGGCCGCTGGCGTCGAGGAAACGTCGAATTGTGCCTGCTGCCAGAGCGGCAGCGGTGAACCCTGCCCGTATCACGATTAACGAACGGGCAGTGACTGCTGCCGCATGAACTGTCCCCGCGTCATTTTCGCAGGGAATAACCCGGACAACCCGAGGAGTACACCCTATGAACGTTAACACCCCTACCGGAACATGTGATTCAGACCTCACTCCGTCCCAGTTCACGGATCTGTTTTGCTGGGTCCTGGCTGCATCGGAAGGGGAGCCACAACCAGGTATTTTTACACCGCCAGCGAATGCCTCTGAGCTGACGTTAATTGATTACGAATGCCCGGATTATATCTCTGTCTGGGTAGTCGACGGGTGTCCGGTAGCAGCTGCAGCGCCGCTGGATAATTTCCATCGCGTTATTTCTTCATCTCTCACTAAATAATCAGGAGTAAATAATTATGGTCAGTTTCGCAAGCCGCTATCGTATGCCAACATCAATCCGTAAAGACCGCCCGCTGACGAATGACGAATTACAGCGCATTGTTCCGAGTGCGTTCTCTGAGGAAAAGCACGATTCTCGTTCAGAGCGTTATACGTATATTCCAACGATTGTCATTCTTGACCGATTACGTGATGAAGGTTTTCAGCCATATTATGCAACCCAGTCCCGTACGCGTGACCAGGATAAACGCGACTTTACAAAGCATATGCTCCGCCTGCGTCGTCATGACCAGATTAACGGAAAGGAAGTACCGGAAATTATTCTGCTGAATAGCCATGATGGTTCAAGTAGCTATAAAATGATCCCCGGTATGTTCCGTCAGGTTTGTAGTAATGGCCTGGTTGCATGGAAGGATTTTGGCGAAATTCGCGTGCCACACAAAGGAGATATTGTCGGGCAGGTTATCGAAGGTGCTTACACGGTGCTGGAAACATTTGACGCGGTCGATGAAAATATTGACCTGATGAAAAGCATTCAGCTTACTTTGCCTGAGCAGCGCCTTTTTGGCGCAACAGCCCTGGAACTTAAGTATGACGGAAAACCGGCACCAATAACGCCGGAGCAAATTATTAACCCCCGCCGTGTTCTCGATAAAGGGCAGGATTTATGGACAACATTTAACGTGGTGCAGGAAAATGTGATCCGTGGGGGGATTCGTGGCAGAACGCCAAAAGGGAAGATGACCAGAACGCGGGAAGTCTCCGGAATAGATGGTGACATCAAATTAAATCAGGTTCTCTGGAAAATGGCCGAAGAGTTTGCAAAACTCAAAGCCTGAGAAAAAGCCGCTCCTATGAGCGGTTTTTTATTTTATTAATTTTTGTTGATAACGATTTCTTCGGTTTTCCTCGCTGCTGACACTGAGGGGGGCTCTGATGATTGTTCCAGTATTGTTTTTCTGGCGAGCAGAATACGGTAGATGTTTTTTATTTCTGTAGCGTAGGCACGTCGTTTTTTTATCATCACATCACGTGGCCCTGTATTATACATTCCAACGCTGTCCCAGTTTTTCCCGTAGGACTGGAAGTTGTGCGCCAGAACCCACGCACCCGAGTAAACGCATATGCATGGATCTTTTAATAGTCGATCGCGGGTAATATTAAACTTTTTAAGTTTACTGTAATGATAACTGTTCACCTGCATCCCGCAGACATCTTCTGATCCATCGTTGTTTGATCCATTTACCGCAGACGCTTTAAGACGACTCTCTTTAATTGAAATTGCCATAAGCAGCAGCGGATCTATTTGATAGTCTCTCCCCGCCTGGTCAAAACACATCTGCGGTGCGGCGAATATCGATAGTGAGAACATCATCAACAGGATGGGGAATTTCGTTATTTTCATTTTATGGACCTTATGTCGATCATAAACCGGTATACGCTGCGCAATAAAAAATACTCCGCCAGATCATTTGAATCAAGATAATTCCCTACAAACGCGCGGAAGCGCTCTGAATCATGCATTCAGCCACGCTCTCAAATACCAGTTACAACCCGGGCACACTTATTTACTTGCCGCTCTTTGCTAACCCTTTAAAACATCACACCCCACGCAAGATTTCATCTTGCAGTTTTTCTCCTTGAATTCAGTGAAATAACTTATGCCATTATGCGGAAAGTTGGAATATGTGGGAAAAAGGTGTGTGGATTACCACACCTTGCAGTGCCTGATTACCACACCTTGCAGTGCCTGATTGCCACACCTTGCAGTGCCTGATTAGGCACTGTAAAGTGTGGGGATTGTGTGTATCCTGATAATAGAGTAGGTTAGTGATATGCAGTGCCTAATCCACATACCTGATGGTGCCTGATGCACACACATCACAGTGCCTAATCCACACACCTGATGGTGCCGGATGCACACACATCACAGTGCCGGATTAACACACACATTTAAGTCAGAACAGTCTTTATATGAACGCATTCTTCAGGTTGAGGGTGAATTTACTCACATGAAAAATGGTCGACAGTGCCGTATCCGGCACTGCATGAAAAAATCAGGGAAATATTATGCCGCGCAAGAATATATACTTCAAAGATAAAATCGACAGGGAAATACAGGATATACTGGATATTGAACTTCAGAAGGGCGCAACCACCTCTGAAATGAACTATTCTTCAATAGTCAATGAACTTGTCCGGCTTGGTCTTATGGTTTATAAATCCAAAGAAGAGGGGTCAACCTTCGACCTTGATGGATTCCGCCGCGACCTGATAAAGAAAGTATCAGGCTCCCGGGAAGGTATTATGATTCTGACTGCACTGGTCTCTGAAATCTATGTTAACCTCAAGGGGCAACAGGCGGGAGTTTCACTTGATGACCTGATAAACAATAACATCAGCGCCATTAATATTGCTGAAGACGCAGCAGAGAAACAGCACTTCATTATCGATGATAAATAGCACGAGAGGCCGGACGACCCGGCCTCCGTCGATCACTGCGCGCCATCCTTATCCCACGGAAGCGCGCTTTTTTCTGCCTCATTAATTTTTTCTTTTAAGTAACTCTCAAATTCCATGCACAGCACTTTCAGGGGCACTGTTGCAAATAGTCGGTGGTGATAAACTTATCATCCCCTTTTGCTGATGGAGCTGCACATGAACCCATTCAAAGGCCGGCATTTTCAGCGTGACATCATTCTGTGGGCCGTACGCTGGTACTGCAAATACGGCATCAGTTACCGTGAGCTGCAGGAGATGCTGGCTGAACGCGGAGTGAATGTCGATCACTCCACGATTTACCGCTGGGTTCAGCGTTATGCGCCTGAAATGGAAAAACGGCTGCGCTGGTACTGGCGTAACCCTTCCGATCTTTGCCCGTGGCACATGGATGAAACCTACGTGAAGGTCAATGGCCGCTGGGCGTATCTGTACCGGGCCGTCGACAGCCGGGGCCGCACTGTCGATTTTTATCTCTCCTCCCGTCGTAACAGCAAAGCTGCATACCGGTTTCTGGGTAAAATCCTCAACAACGTGAAGAAGTGGCAGATCCCGCGATTCATCAACACGGATAAAGCGCCCGCCTATGGTCGCGCGCTTGCTCTGCTCAAACGCGAAGGCCGGTGCCCGTCTGACGTTGAACACCGACAGATTAAGTACCGGAACAACGTGATTGAATGCGATCATGGCAAACTGAAACGGATAATCGGCGCCACGCTGGGATTTAAATCCATGAAGACGGCTTACGCCACCATCAAAGGTATTGAGGTGATGCGTGCACTACGCAAAGGCCAGGCCTCAGCATTTTATTATGGTGATCCCCTGGGCGAAATGCGCCTGGTAAGCAGAGTTTTTGAAATGTAAGGCCTTTGAATAAGACAAAAGGCTGCCTCATCGCTAACTTTGCAACAGTGCCGGAAATTTCATGACGAAATCCATTGCCACCGCCTCGATCAACCGCGAAACCGCCGTCGCCCTCATCGACGCGGCGATCGCCGCGGCACGTACAATCGGCATCCCGGCTGCGGTCGCCGTCGTCGACGCCACCGGTAACCTGCGCGCGTTCGAGCGCACTGATGACGCGCCGTTTCTCACCGTCGATGTTGCCATCGACAAGGCTTGGAGTTCCGCCTCGTTTGGGTACCCCACCCATGTCTGGAACGACTATGTTTCGAACGATCCAAAAGTGGCGCCGCTGGCCTATCGCCCCCGGATGGTCGCTGTCGGCGGAGGCTATCCGATCCTGGAAGACGGGAAGTTGATCGGCGGGATCGGCATCTCCGGAGGCAACTATCAGCAGGATCAGGATGCGTGCGTCGAGGCACTCACGAAAATCGGGTTCGAGCTGCCAGCCTGACGACTTTAAGGGGTCGGTTCCGGCTGAGGGCGAAATGACACCCTAAGCTTTCGGTTCCTTGGGCCAAAGATATTCGCCAGTCAGTAGAATGTGCGCCCAGCCCAATGGGGATATGTGGGGAAGAAATTCAGGGGGAACATCCAACCCTTCGTTCCGCCGCTCCGTGACGGCATGACCAAGATGGACGGTATTCCAGTAAATGATCACCGCAGTCAATAAATTGAGCCCAGCGATTCGGTAGTGCTGCCCCTCTGTCGTGCGATCGCGAATTTCCCCCTGCCTCCCGATACGGAGCGCATTTTTGAGCGCATGGTGGGCCTCTCCCTTGTTAAGACCGATCTGAGCACGCCGCTGCATGTCCGTATCCAGGATCCACTCAATAATGAAAAGGGTCCGTTCAATACGACCAACTTCACGAAGCGCAACTGCAAGGTTGTTTTGTCGTGGGTAAGAAGCGAGCTTGCGCAGGAGTTGGCTGGGCCTGATTTTGCCAGCGGTCATCGTCGCGGCACAACGGAAAATATCAGGCCAGTTCGCAACGATAAGATCCTCCCGGGCTTTTCCACCTACCAACTTGCGTAACTCCCTGGGGGTCGTATCGGGATTAAATACGTACAACCGCTTCGATGGCAGATCCCTGATTCGCAGAACGAGATTGTAGCCGAGCAGGCTACTGGCTCCGAACAAATGGTCGGTGAATCCTGCTGTATCGGCATACTGTTCGCGAACATGGCGACCGACCTCGTTCATCAGTAGTCCATCGAGAATATACGGTGCCTCGCTCACGGTCGCCGGGATCGACTGACAAGCGAATGGCGCGAACTGGTCGCTTACGTGAGTATACGCTTTGAGGCCGGGAACAGAACCATATTTGGCATTGACCATGTTCATGACTTCGCCATGCCGCGCTGTCGGGAAAAACTGACCATCGCTCGATGCTGACGTGCCCATCCCCCAGACGCGTGACATCGGCAGTTTACCCTGCGCGGCCACCACAATTGCCAATGCCTGGTTCATGGCTTCGCTTTCAACATGCCAGCGGGCAAGGCGTGAGAGCTGCCAGTAATCATGCGTGTTTGTAGCTTCCGCCATCTTACGCAGGCCCAGATTGAGCCCTTCAGCGAGCAGGACGTTGAGCAGACCGATCCGGTCGCGACATGGAGCCCCGGTTCTCAGATGGGTAAACGCATCTGTGAAACCAAGGGCTGCATCAACTTCAAGCAGCATGTCGGTAATCCGAACGGACGGCATTCGGCGATACAGATCCAGTATGAGTGCCTCGGCACCATCCGGCACGTCTGCTGTCAACCTGTCGATCCGCAACGTTCCATCTTCTATGCTACCGTGCGGAATAGTGCCGTTACGGGCAGCCCGGGCCAGCCGCTTAAGAGCGATCGTGAGTCGCGCCTTTCTGTCTGCCAGCCAATCCTGTGGGTTGGAAGGCACGGCCAGTTTTGCATTTTCCTGCGCCGCGATCATCGGCACCAGTACCTGCTTGAGGTCACCATAGCGGCGCGAATGAGCGAGCCAGACATCTCCGGAACGAAAAGCATCCCGGAGGTGAAAGAGTACCGCCACTTCCCAAAGACGGGTATCTCCTTTTTCCTGAGCTCGTAAATGACGGTTCCATTTGGAGCTGGGCCGCAGGAAACGCCTTTCTGGCGATGCAACACCTTTCATCTCTCCGATCGACAAAGCTGCTGCTACCAATGGTCCGGCGACCGGCGCGGCTTCGAGCTTCAGACAGCGCAACATGCGGGGCGCATAACGACGAAAGCGATGGTATCCCTGCCCGACATATGCAAGAGGCTCATCGGCTAGCGTGTTGCTGAGTTGAGTCCCTGTCGCTACCAGTTGAGCGAGCCGGTCCCATGCAACCGAACTGGCGACAGCCATCTCCAGCGGGGTTCCGTCACTGCGGGCCTCAAGCAACGAAGCTCCCAGCGCGGTGAAGGTACGGATCGTATCCGTGAGTGTGGCTTTAGAGCCGGAAATTGTTTCGTCATGCTGGCGCTTCGCTTCCCGCCAGGTTTTTCCTACGATCCTGTCATGGGTTTCGACTATGGCATCAGCAATCGCCGCTTCCCACTCCACAACACAGACGGCAAGGATCGCCCAGCGGCGGTCCGAAGTGATGTCACGCAAACCGTCGGTGAAGTAGCGTTCACCCTGCCGACGCAGCCGGGCAATGCGATGGGCAGGTATGCTGGCCAAAGCACTATGATTGATATTCAGGGTACGCAGAAATTCGAGCCTGTCGAGCAAACGGTTAGCAGCAGCCGAGTTGTTACCAACCTCGAAGTTGCGAAGCCAGATGAAACGACTGATATTGCCGGCGAGCATTTCACTCAGAAGTTTGTCCAGGTGATCGCGAACATCCGCTGTTAAATTTTCCGCAATCCGCGTTTCAATCCGCCGCTCAGCGGCGACCAGAGCATCCGCGCACAAGCGCTCGATTGTCGATACTGCGGGCAGAATGGTGGAAGTTTCCCGACACCGCACAATAAAACGATGAGCAAGATCCTCGTTTGATCTGGCATCTTCGGCCTGGCCGAAAGTCCACTCACGCAGATCACGGGCACCACGGCCCGTGAAGGTCTTGTAGCCGTAAATTTCGCGCAGCGTGTCCATGTGCTGCTGACGGGTTTGGCGCCGTGTGGCATAAGTGAGAAGCGCATCAGCCGGAACTCCAAGCTGAGCACCGACGAAGGAAAGGACTTCACGCGGGATCATCTCACCAGGAGCCAGTGCACGGCCCGGATATCGTAAGGCACAAAGTTGCAGGGCAAAGCCAATCCTGTTTTCCGGTCTGCGGCGCTGCCTAATGTTTTCCAGGTCATCATCGCCCAGCGTGTAGAACTTCAGTAGCGACAGTTCGTCCGTGGGCAGATCGAACAGCGCTGCTCGCTGCCGTTCGGTGAAAATATGGCGTCGTGACATACAAATTCGTCCCTTTTGAAGTATAGTCTGTTTTGGACAACAGCCAGCCCATATAAATCAGGGCGTTCCGATACAAAAATCCAGGAGGGTTCAATTGGGACATCGTGCCGCCATTTACTGCCGGGTTTCAACAGCGGATCAGTCTTGTGAACGCCAGGAATTTGATCTGCGAGCCTTCGCCGGCCGTGCCGGCTACGACGTGGTGGGAATATTTAAGGAAACAGGTTCAGGAACTAAACTCGACCGGGCCGAGCGAAAGAAAGTCCTGGCGCTTGCCCAGTCCAGACAAATTGATGCAATCCTGGTCACTGAGCTTTCCCGGTGGGGGCGCTCGACGCTCGATCTGCTCAATACGCTACGTGAACTGGAGAACTGGAAGGTTTCCGTGATAGCCATGAATGGAATGGCGTTCGATCTTTCGTCGCCGTATGGACGAATGCTGGCGACGTTTCTTTCCGGCATTGCGGAGTTTGAGCGGGATCTCATCAGCGAGCGGGTCAAGTCAGGCCTTGCTGTTGCGAAGGCACGTGGTAAGAGGCTTGGTCGTCAGGCCGGAGTGCGACCAAAATCAGACCGACTTTTGCCTAAGGTGGTTGCGATGAGGGCCGAGGGACGCAGCTATCGCTGGATCGCACGCGAGCTCGGTATCAGCAAGAATACCGTCGCTGACATCGTGCAACGACACAGAGCTAACGCTTAGGGTGTCATTTCGCCCTCAGCCGGAACCGACCCCTTTAAGGCCATCGCCAGCGGCGGTGGCCTGCAGATGCGACCTTATGAAAGACTTTAAGATGGAAGCGTTCGTCGTCTTCACCCGCGAAGAAACCACCGATCCGGAAGAACTCGCAACCTATTCTGCAGGCGTCGGCCCATCGTTCGATGGCCACGACGTAACCTTTCTCGCCGCTTATGGCGCGATGGAGCATTTGGAGGGGCCGCCCGTCGAAGGGGCCGTAATTTTGCGGTTCCCGACGATGCAGGCCGCCCGTGATTGGTATCATAGCCCCGCCTACCAAACCATCGCTGCGCACCGTTTTGCCGGTTCCCGCTATCGCGCCTTTGTCATTGAGGGGCGGCGGTGACACACCGACGGAAGAACGGCGGGGCTGGCCACGAGGTATCGGTCGGCGAACTCGCATCCTACAACCTGTAGGGGATCAAGGCGGTGAGGTTCGCGTGCCATCGCCACACGCGACCACTCATCGGACTTCTGCATCGGAATTGGAGGATCAGATGAGCGTCGACGAACGACAAGCCCCCGAGCTGCGGGTGCAGAGATGGATTGGCGCGGATGGAGAAAGCATCGCGCCGCTCAAGCTGTCGGATCTCGGCACCGGCCCGAAAGTCCTCTTCGCCTTCCAGCACTGGTGCCGTGGCTGCCATTTGCATGGATTTCCGACGCTACAAAGGTTGCATGGTGCATTGAGCGCCAAGGGCGTGGGCTTCGCGGTGATCCAGACCGTCTTCGAAGGAGCGGATGAGAACACCTTCGAGAAGCTGCGCGTGAACCAGCTCAAGTATGCGCTTCCTGTCGCGTTCGGTCAGGACGAGCCACCTGCCGGCGCGACGCTTCCCACCTTCATGGAGGACTACCGCACGCGGGGAACGCCCTGGTTCTCCGTGATGGACGCTGGCGGCCGCATCGTATTCTCGGACTTCCATCTCGACGCCGATCAGCTCGTGAAGGGACTGGAGCTGGTGTAACCGATGCGGCGCTGGGTCATCCTGATTGCCACCCATCTCGCGATGCTCGCCATGGGCTTCGCGGGCGGTGTCTACACGCTGCCGATCCTGACCGCCCCCCAGGCCCCGGACGCGGCGGCCTTGCGGACCATCTCAGCCGAGACGCTCTACGCAGGGCGTCTGGCCCGCGATCTCAAAGGCAGCGACCTGCTTCACTGGGGGGAAGGCGAGATCCGGGTCTCGCGCGACCGTATCGCCCATATCGGGCGCCTCGCCCCTGGTCCCGACTACAAGCTCTACCTCGCACCACGTTTCGTCGACACGAAGGAGGCCTTTCTCCTAATCAAGGACAGATCAGTCCGCGTGGGCGATGTGAAGACGTTCAACGGCTTCATCGTCGAGGTGCCTGCCGGCATCGATGTCCGTGACTACAACACGGTCGTCATCTGGTGCGAAGCATTCGACCAGTTCATCAGTGCGGCAGAGTATCAACCCTCAAGTCAGGCCCGAGAACGAGCCCGGCGATGGATACCATGAGGTCGGCGGGCAAGCGCGGCCTCGTTCTCGCGCCGGTGGCGGCGCTGCTGCTGAGCGTCGCCGCTCTGCTGCTGGGCAATGGCCTGCTGAGCACGCTCCTGATCGTGAGAGCCGGCCATAAGGGGTTCTCGACCGGCGCGATCAGCGCGATGATGTCCTTCTATTTCGCGGGTTTCACGATCGGCGCGCTCGTGTTGCCACCGATCATCGTCTCCGTGGGACATGTCAGAACCTTCGCCGGCTTCGCGGCCATTGCCTCGATGACCGCCCTTCTCCATGTGGCGTTCGTGGAGCCGATCGCCTGGATGCCGCTTCGCCTGATTACCGGCTTCGCCTACGCGGGCATGATCCTCGCAACGGAGAGTTGGCTCAACGCCCACGCATTGCCATCCACACGCGGGCAGCTCCTGTCGATATTCGGAGTTGTCTCTATGGGCTCATGGGCAATCGGGCAGGCGTTACTCAACATCGCACCGCCCGCCGACGTGACATTGTTCCTCATCGTGTCGCTGCTGATATCAGCGGCGGTGGTTCCGATCACCTTGCTGCCCAGTCATCCGCCGGCCCAGGTGGAACAGGAATGGGTCGCGTTCAGGGACCTCGTCCTCGTATCACCTCTCGCTGCGGCTGGCGCTTTCCTGGCCGGCCTGGCTATCGGTGGTTTCTGGGGCATGGGCGCGAACTTCGCCCAGAGCATCGGCCTCGATGTGGGCGGTATCTCCGCCTTCATGGCTGCGGTTCTTGGTGGAACGCTCGCCTTCCATTGGCCACTCGGTTGGCTTTCGGATCGAGTGCCCCGGAATCTTGTCATCGCCGGTGCGGCGCTGGCGTCCGCAGCGTCTGCCATCGGCGTAGCGTTGGCGGTGGAAGCGCCTCTGCCGCTGCTCCTTGCGGCAGGTGCGCTGTTCGGCGGCTTTGGCATCCCGATTTATTCGTTGTGTCTCGCCGTCGCAAACGACGATCTTCCGGCCGGTCGGCTACTCGGCACCGCGCGCGGGCTTCTGTTGCTCAACGGGATCGGGACAGCCGCTGGCCCCCTAATAGGAGCAGCTGCAATGAATATCGTCGGCCCTGGCGGCCTGTTCCTTTATGCGGCGGCGTTGCTCACGCTCCTGGCAGTGCTGGCCATCGCCCGCAGGCAGCCGAGGCGCGCCAACCAGGCCAAGGCGGCCCCCCGTTCTCCGAGCACGCCGATGATAACCGGATCTCTCGATACGATGATATGCATGGAGAAGCGGGCGCAGGGCGTGCGGGATTAGCGCGGCACGGCGCCTGCACGAACCGCGGGGTCAGGCGATGATAGCTGTTACGCGAATTTCGATACGCATGGTTGGAAGCCCCAGCGCTTCGATTCCCAACTGCGTCCAGATTGGAGCGCGGTCGGGCATGTAGTGGCGATACAGCTTGGCCATTGTTTCGTTGATCACGGGAGGGAATCCACCGACGTGATAGGAATTGACGTGGACCACATGCGGCCAGCGTGCTCCGGCGGTCGCGAGCGTCCGTTCCACGTTCTTGAACGCCTGCTCGATCTCTTCCTCAATCGACTCCGGAATGACGAGATCGTCGTTCCATCCGCCCTGTCCGGAGATCTCCACGCGGTCACCAATGCGCATTGCCTGAGAATAATGAAGCGCGTCATGCAGGCGCGTCCCGTATCCGGGGGTGATGAAGAATGAAGGTGTTGTCATGAGTTTGCCTTTGATGAGCCAGGTCAACGCGGCTGCAAGTGACCGTATGCATGCAGAAAGAGATGCAGGGCGTTCGGCACTAGCGCGCCGGCTGCGGTGGAGGGCTTTATTCCACGTCTTCTACGGTGAGGTCCCGGCCGTTGAACTGCACGGTCTCCCCGGCTCGGGCACCCTCGATCGCTTCGAAGATCGGCGCCATCGTGGAAATGCCCATGAGCTCACGCCCCTGACAGGTAAACTTGCTCGTTGACACCGCGATCACAAAGTGGCGGCCGGACAGCTTGACGACAGCGCCTTCGTTGACGGCCAACTTGGGGCCGAAATCGATCGTCCTGAGCTTTTCGAGTTTATTGGCGTAGTCATGGAGCGTGTCATCGAGCGCTTCAGCGAAGTCGCTCGCGACCTCGGCCTGAGCTAGTTCGTCGTTTTCGATCGGTTCGCTCCGATCGAGCCGAGCGGTAGAGACATAGTCCAGGTAGTTTTCGCGAGCGCTGTGCAACGCTGCTGTCTCCAGCAAGAGCATAGTTTCTCGTATGTGGTCCTTGTTCCAGTCCATAATCACCTCCTAATTTTCGATGTTCTTAAAGTTCAGCCTGCAGATGTGTGGGCCAGGAAGGCCAGCCTTTCCGGCTAAGCGACACCGCTATTCGTCGCTGATGACGTCTTCGCCCTGGTATGGAACCCTGATCAGCCGAGGATCTCGAATGATGCTCGTGACGAGCCAGACATATTCCTGCTCGGCGGTATCGAAGCCGAGGATGCTGAAGGATTGGCCGAAAGGGCATGGCGGGAAGTCTGGAAAGCCCTCGCGCAGAACGTAACGCTCGGGATCGCTGTGAAACTCGCTCTTGTAGACTTTCCGTAGTCCGTGCTTGCTCGGCGCGTCCTGGTCACCTGCCGGTGCTGTTTCCCGATGCGCCACAAGGCGCTCGGACAAGTCGCGGGGGCAGATTTCGTGGAACACGTCGAAGGCGTCGATCAACAGGCCTTTATGCTCTGTCGCCGGATCGGTGATCGCGTAGATGTTGGAGGCATCTTCGCCGTCGTCCCCGCTCTCGAGGCGCAACGCCGCATCGACGCGAATGCTGCATGCATCGAGGGTTGACCCTAGTTCGAGATCGACGAGATTGCCGTCCTTGACGCGGTATTCGCGGTCATAGCCTTTGGCGATGAATGACTGGACTGCTTCTAGAACGTCGGTCACCTGGGAGGTCATGGAAGCACCTTCATCTTGAACTGGATTGGACACGCTCGCGCACAAAGCGCGCTGTGACTCGGCGGACGGAGAAGCTCGCGAAGTGCGTTACTCATAGCCACTTGGCCTTCTTGAAGCGCATGAATAGGAGAAGGCAGAACACCGCTATCACTCCGAGCACGACGAAGTAGCCATATGGCGTGTCCAGTTCCGGCATGTGCTTGAAGTTCATGCCATATATTCCGGCGATCGCCGTCGGGACCGCCAAGATCGCCGCCCAGGCCGCGAGCTGGCGAGTGACCACACCGATCCTTTGCGCTTCCAGAAGGCTGCTGGCCTCGAAGACCGTGGACAGGACAAGCAGGAGGCCGTCGACCATGGACTGCACGCGGTGGACATGGTCCGCGACGTCGTGGAAATATGGTGTCATTTCGGCGCTGATGCAGGGAAAGTGGCCGCGAACGAGCTTTCGCACCAGCTCGGCCATAGCCCCGAGCGTGCGCTGGAACCGCGTGAGTTCGGACCTTAGTTCGAAGATTCGCGCCACCTCTTCTGGCTCGAGGAAATCGTGCAGCGACCGTCGCTCCATCGCCAGGACGTCGTCCTCGATCATTTCGAAGATGGGCAGATACTGGTCGACCACTCGGTGCAAGATCGCGTGCAGCACATAGTCGACACCCTTGCCGAACTGCGTCGGCGATGCCTCGAGTTGCTCCCGAAGTTTGCCCAGCGCTCCGGCATTGCCGTGCCGCACGGTGATAAGGTGATTGTGACCGGTGAAGATCGCCATCTTGCCGTAGCTGATCCGGTCGCCGACCAGCTCGGCGGTCTGGGCGACGACGTACAACTCATCGTTGTAGACCTCGAGCTTGGGCGGGCACAGCGGGTGCATGGCGTTGTCGATCGCCAAAGGATGGAGGTTATACGTCGTCTGGATCGCGCTGAGTTCGTCTGCGGTGGGCTCGCTAAGCGCGATCCAGCAGAAGCCCGAGCGATTCTCGTTTAGTTCGACGTGCTCATCGAGCCTGATTTCACGGACTCGCTTACCTTCGTTGTAATAATATGCGGCGATAATGGTCATGCAGGGGTCGTCTCAGAAAACGGAATCTATGGTCACTCCCGTTTTTGCAACACCGATTTTGACGATAAGTTGGCTTGCTTGAATCTATCCGGCGTCTGAATGGGATTTTATTCCCGCGCCTCGATGAGTTCCGCGCCTGATGAACCTCCAGAAAATATACGGCTTCAGCGAGCCTTTCCGTTTTACAGGTTCCTCAACAGGCCGGTGGGCCGTTTGTATCATCAATATCAGTATTCGCAAAACCAGATGAATGATTGTTTAAACTGGTGTATTTCTGCCTTTATGCTTCGTAAGTTTGCTGTCGCGCCGTCAGTGCCCAGGCTATTCTGGCCAGCTTGTTTGCCAGAGCACAGGTGACGACAAAGTTGCTTTTCCGACACAACAACTCCCTGACCCAGTCGGCCAACTTGCCAGACTGGTGTTCCAGTTTTTGTATGAATACCCTGGCACACTGAACCAACAAAGTTCGGATCTTTTTGTTGCCCCGCTTGCTAATCCCTAACAATGTCGTCCGACCTCCCGTGCTGTACTGTCGGGGTACCAGCCCTGTTGCCGCCGCAAAGTCACGGCTGCTGGCGTACTGCTTCCCGTCGCCAATCTCAGTTGAAATAGTACTGGCAGTCAGCGTTCCAACGACACCTTGTGTCTATTATGGCAAAAATACGATTTAATAGACAGTCCATGCCTGCCGTTTTATGCTGTCTTATAAATTATAATATTTCGGACGGTTGCGAAATTGTTAATTCATGACCATCAGGCAGGGAGGCCGGTATGCCCGTCGATTTTCTGACCACTGAGCAGGAACTGAATTATGGTCGCTATGTTGCAGAACCCAATGACGTGCAGCTGGCGCGCTATTTGGCACTGTTGCAAATAGTCGGTGGTGATAAACTTATCATCCCCTTTTGCTGATGGAGCTGCACATGAACCCATTCAAAGGCCGGCATTTTCAGCGTGACATCATTCTGTGGGCCGTACGCTGGTACTGCAAATACGGCATCAGTTACCGTGAGCTGCAGGAGATGCTGGCTGAACGCGGAGTGAATGTCGATCACTCCACGATTTACCGCTGGGTTCAGCGTTATGCGCCTGAAATGGAAAAACGGCTGCGCTGGTACTGGCGTAACCCTTCCGATCTTTGCCCGTGGCACATGGATGAAACCTACGTGAAGGTCAATGGCCGCTGGGCGTATCTGTACCGGGCCGTCGACAGCCGGGGCCGCACTGTCGATTTTTATCTCTCCTCCCGTCGTAACAGCAAAGCTGCATACCGGTTTCTGGGTAAAATCCTCAACAACGTGAAGAAGTGGCAGATCCCGCGATTCATCAACACGGATAAAGCGCCCGCCTATGGTCGCGCGCTTGCTCTGCTCAAACGCGAAGGCCGGTGCCCGTCTGACGTTGAACACCGACAGATTAAGTACCGGAACAACGTGATTGAATGCGATCATGGCAAACTGAAACGGATAATCGGCGCCACGCTGGGATTTAAATCCATGAAGACGGCTTACGCCACCATCAAAGGTATTGAGGTGATGCGTGCACTACGCAAAGGCCAGGCCTCAGCATTTTATTATGGTGATCCCCTGGGCGAAAAGCGCCTGGTAAGCAGAGTTTTTGAAATGTAAGGCCTTTGAATAAGACAAAAGGCTGCCTCATCGCTAACTTTGCAACAGTGCCATGTCAGGCAGATGGAGAGCTGGATGGTCACCACCCGTCCCCGCCGGCGTGAACCGCTGTGGGCCGTTACCGATGAAACCATGCGTAACTGGCTGAAGCGGGCCGAAGCTGACGGGGTCCATTTTTCAATTCCGGTGACACCGCATACTTTCCGGCACAGCTATATCATGCACATGCTCTATCACCGCCAGCCCCGGAAAGTTATTCAGGCACTGGCCGGTCACAAGGATCCGCGCTCCATGGAGGTGTATACCCGGGTATTCGCGCTGGATATGGCCGCCACACTGGCCGTGCCGTTCACCGGTGACGGGCATGATGCCGCGCAGATCCTCCGGACACTCCCCCCTCTTACGTGACAACGTCACTCACCACAGTTTATATAAGCGGTGGTGAGTAAATCCGCCCGGAGATAAGCTGTAGTGAGTGAAATAAACTGTAGCAGGCAACATAAGCTATAGTGAGCAGATGCCGGTTTATGGTGGGCACGACAGGTCCGCAGGACTCCGGCAGTAACAGGCATGCCATTCTGAAGGGCTTGTGGATCAGGAAGGCAGTGCTTCCGGTATGGGCAGCTCTCATCACTGCTTATATAAGCTGTAGTGAGCAGAACACTCACCAGAGGCAGTAATATAAGCTGTAGTAAGTAAACAGAGATGGATTACTCACTACAGCTTATGTTCAGCGGGATTTGAAGAGTTTTTCCAGGTCATCAAGCGTGATGCCCAGTTTCTCGAGCAGTTTCAGTTTTTCGGTCATCTCCGGGCTGACATCACCCTGTGCGGCAGGCAGCTGTGGGTTCTCCGCACTCTCATCATGAGGTGGCTTTAACTTGGGCCGACGGTAGTGAATGCAGAAGAGTTTGGTACGTCCCCGCTGGATCTCAGTGTAATCCAGATAGCCAATCTCCCGGAGCTGCTCCATGGCACGCCTCACCGTCTGATTCTGTGAGAACACCGGGGATTTCAGGTTCAGACGGGCCCGCAGACGCGCCAGCGATATCGGCGCCGGATCCCGAGGCAGACTCTCTATAAAGGTATAAAGGGCCTGGGCGGACTCCCGGCGCTTCAGGGCATTAATGGCCTTGAGCTGCAGCAGGACTTTCCGGTCAAACTGGTAGAGTTCAAACAGACGTGGATCAGCCTGCAGCTGAACGATATCTTTTTCCGTATCATAGTAAGCCGACTGCACCAGATGCGTGATGTACTCTTTGGTGTGCTTCTCCGTTGTGCGGGAAAAAGAGATCACTGTACCCGCAATACGCTTGAGTGAAGGGCTGATACGCTCCCGGAGCTTGCGTGATGACTGACTTGAGGGGATCCCGCAAAGTTTGGCGAATTCGACAAACGGCAGCTCAACTTTATCGCCGATAACTTTATGCCGGGCAAAGGAATGGATCACCCCTACCCAGGTCTTGAAGTCATTATCCATATCCAGGCGGGGACCGGTGATCTCGACCTTATCAAACCCTTCGGCTCTGGCGAGAGACAGACGCGTCAGTTCTTCCGTCGCATCAGTACGCGAAAGTGTGTTCTTTTTACTGTTTTTCAGTGACTTGAGTGTAGGAACAAACACTCCAAGCCGCATCAGTGCCACTGGCTGCACTGTATTACTGGCATTAGGAGTGAGATTTACCACTTCACCGGAGGATTTATCCAC
>NZ_CP056271.1:0-100178 GCF_013728515.1 Citrobacter sp. RHBSTW-00881 | reverse complement strand
CAGTGCGTTTCGGGTCTTGATTACCCCCTTAATCTCCTCCAATGGCCACTCATGTGGCGTTGTCAGCATCCTTGAAAAATACCGACCTATCACTTTGTGGCTCTGAAATGTCTTCTTCGCTACAAGAGACTGAGCTCGCCAGGTATAAACCTTCTCAGGAGTGTCTTTATCCGGCTCCTGCTCGACCCATTTGGAAGCAAGTAATTTTCTTCTGTCTTCCTTATTAGGAACCAACGAATCAGCCTCGTGCAGGAACTTCTGTAAATGCGGGGGATGACTAAGAAGTGCTCTGGCGCTGTACATCAGAAAGCTGTCCAGTACACTCACGCAATGAACATAAGCCATCCGCTCTACGATCCTGGGTTGGTTGAACTGCATCAGGCTCTCTAACTCATCCAGTTCAGCCTTTGCATCCTGCAGGCGGTCAGGAATACTGGCAAGCGAAGCCTCAAAATATTGCTGCTCAGCCGCCTCTTCCATCCAGTCCTGAAACCAGCTGTATTCCTGCGCTGCCGCATCCCATTCAGGAGTTCCTTCCTCAGCATCCGGATAATTTTCCGCAATCCATTCGTCACGCCGTTCCTCCTGCATTTCAAACAGCAGTTCTTTCATACTTCCCATTTAAACCTCGCCATCAATGATGTAATCCCGCCATCCATTACTCCTCTGACCTTCAGGGGGCGATAATGTAATAGCCTTTAAAATAGTCATCTATCTGACAGGATTGCCAGGGCGGAGCACAATGTTGGAACAGCGGTTTTTTGTAGTCACCAACCAGTTGCCATGAGTCCGAGTTATCCATTCGTTCTGCAACCATTCTTCCGTTACGTTTCAGGATTTTTGGCGATTTCCAGTTATGTCTGGCGTTAATCATTTCTGTTGGCGTTGCGTATGCCGCTCCTGAATACAGCCATAGCTCTTTATGGCCATATACATCCTCAAGCTCCCGGACCACATCGTAAAATGATCTAAATGTTGGTTTACCCATACCTCGCCTCAAAAATAGTATCCGGTTCAATAGTCCCGCACTGAAATCATATGTCATCACCAGATGACACACCTTAAAGTCACTGTTGATTACTTTACCTGCCAAAATCATCACCTGAGAGATAATAATCAGCCATATAACCACGCCGTTAAATTACCGGATGGCGGTTTCGCGGTGATCCGATTTTTCATTTATTTCGCAGTTTCCGGAAGTGTACCACGGTCAGAGAATAAGCAAAGCGCTCATTTCCGGTGTCGGGCGGGCGGTCACGGGGAAGGGGAGGGACACAACATATAGCGCCATTTGCAGCTGATTAACCCCCTACATCTTGTGTCAGGGGGCCGCTGCGTGCCGGTGCATTTCGCGAAGATCCGGAACAGCCAGAAATCGGATCTGCGAGGCGGGAAATCCGCAATAGATATGATAATTAATGAACATGCATAAAATCATACTAAGAATGATATTTAGCATTAACAATTTAATCATATCTGATATTATTATCACCAATTCAGTATGAAATCATTTGAAGTTTGATTTTATACTTAACCGGACATTATCAAACGGGGCGGGCAGGATGGATGACGAAATGATGTTTTCGCTCAGCTATGAGCAAATGACGCAGATGGCAGAAGAGGAAATAAAGCAATGCGATTTTCGCAGGGATGGCACCCATTATGTCTGGGAAGTGAACAAGGCTCATGACATCCTCCGCTTCTGGTATCTCCTGGCGCTGCGCGGACACACGGGCCTGGCCACCACGCGGGTCGAAGCAGACTATAAACGGTTAAAAACGCTCATTTCTCAGAGGAACGAGGGACAATGATGCGGGAAAAATCCCGACGTCCGTCGCCGCTGCAGCGGCGGGTGCTGATTGTGCTGGCCGCCCTCGGTGCAAAACGTCCGGGGCCGGTGGCGACGCGGGATATTGAGCGGGTGCTGGAGCAGGGCGGGGACGCCCCGGTGTACGGGCCGAACCTGCGCGCCTCCTGCCGGCGCATGGAAGCCGCGGGCTGGCTGCGCACCCTGCGAGCCCCGAACCTGCAGCTGGCCGTTGAGCTGACGGACGCTGGCCGTGCGCTGGCCGCCCCGCTTCTCGCTGACGAACAGGCGCGCGTCCTGGCGGAGCAGCGAGCGGCGGCGGTCCGGGTTCTGCCCCTGGTCAGGATGAAGGCGGTCTATGAGTCTGACTCGTTCGGTGACGAGCGGCCGGTGGCGCTGGACGATCGCTGGCATCTGGCGGTCCGGGGAGACTACGTTATCCTTCTCGACGGCACCACCTGCCTGCAGCTGTGGAATGCGGCCGGGCAGTTGACACGCCTGGAAGGCGATCCCCTGCAGATCGCCACCTGGCTGCAGGCCTGTCACGATGCGGGGATTGCGGTCCGGGTGCAGATCAATGAGAGCGCCACGCCGGAGGAGGGCGCTCTGAACGTCACCGCGCCGGCGGACCGGACCGACACCTGGTACCGCCAGCTGGACGTCGCGCTGCAGGCGGAGGGGATCAGCGGCCTGAATGAGGAGATCAGGCAGGCCGTTATCACGCCTGGTGAGGGGCTCCGCGACCTGCCGGCGCCGGCGCGCCTGCTGCAGGTTCTGCGCGACAGTGCGGAGGCGTTCCCGCTCACGGCGGCCGGCTATGAGGAAGATACGGAGGCCGCACTGGCTGACCTGCTGGCCCGCGCGGGTTTCGCCGGCGACCAGGTGCATGAGCTGCAGTGGCACCGCATCCGCTGGCCGCTGATGAGTCAGGAAGAAGCTGACCGCCGCGAGCTGAACACCCTGCTGAACGACCTGGAACGACAACAGCTGTACTGCAACCGCGAACAACTGACGGAGATTGTGTTTTCGCCGGTACGCAAACCCGGCGAGCGCTGGACGGAACGTCTGCAGTGGCTCCTGATGACGGATGGATTCGGGTTCCGCAGTCCGCTGTCCCGTGAAGCGGGCGCCAGGGCGCTGGCAATCCTGGCCGGTTACACGGGGCGGGAGGTGACGGAGCATCTGGCCACGGTGATGGTGTGGAACGACGCCGGAACAGGAGAGAGGCCCTGAGCCCATTGTCTTCAGCAAGCCACGTTCATCCTGGCGTGAGCGGCACGCGCTGCAAAAACTGACTGACGATCTCCGGCCCGGAGCATGAGAACCGGGACTGTACCCAACCACCACAAGGAACAAGAGCTGAACCATGAAAGTCACTGAAACCCGACTGGACACCCTGATCGATAATCTGAACACCCTGATTTGTGAAGATGATCTGCTCACCCGCCAGGAGCGTGAAACCCTGGTGCGGGCCGTGGCGGCCATCGGCGCCATGAAAGCACGCGTCAGCATGAAAAAGCCTACGGTACCGGCAGCATCGAAACCGAAGGAAGAGAAACAGGCACCTATACCTGACCCACGCTTTCCGAATGCCCGCCAGGCCTGGGTGGCTGAAGAGGAAACTTTATTACTGGATGCGCTCGATGGCGTCCCGAATGATGATATTGGTAAGCATCTTTTCTGGCTTTCCGAGAAACTGGGGAGAACGCCGTTCAGCGTCGCCTGTAAAATCGCGTCGCAAAGACATCTGACAAATGGCTGGAAAGAGCAGTTCAGGGAGGTTTCGGATAAAATTCGTTTGTCCGGCCTCAGTATCAGTGATTATCTGAAACAGAACAGGTCAGACCTGAACGCCTGAATGACATTGAGGAGAGCGTTTATTAGAACCACATGCCTTTAGATCGCTGTCAGCGCTCATATTCATCCTTGGTTTATTACGTAGCCTTTCCTTCGACTGAACCACGAAGGGCTATTTTAGTCCTCCGAGCATAGCCTCAATTCGCCTTGCAACATTACTCTGAATTTGTCGTGTGATTTCTTCCTTGCTGATCAGCATTTTACAGTAAGGGCAAAGCGTATTTTTAATTTCATCAATTGTTTCAACATGTAGTATGTCGTTGAAAGTTAGTGCCTGACCGCACTCGGGGCACTTGAATTTGATGCTATTCATAGTTGCAAGTCCATTTGATATTGTGCTCTTTCTCTTCGACCTTATCAGAAGGACTGTCTTGTCGCTACAAAACGGTAACGGATGGCTTGTGAATGAGCGCTAACCAACTGTCAGCACTCAGAAAGGGTGTTGAGGCGAAACTGGCATGTCGCTGCAAGCCTAGTGATACCAATGTAATTTATTGATATTTAACTTATGTTGTGCGAAAACCCATTACTCGCACCGCCAGAACGACCTCAGGGCGTTTCTGGCAGGAAACAGGAAAAACAGGCAACAAACCACCCGAAAACCCGCCAGAAACGTCCCTGATAAATGTTAACTATGTTGCATGGCTATGCAGGAAAATGAATGGCACTGAATCTGAAGGTAAACAGTCAGCAAAAGCATGATTTCAGGTAGTTTACTTCCACTTAACGCTCCAATTATGATGTGCTTCTGTCATATTCCCAGAGAACGTCAACGATGCGCTCAGCACGCCTTTTATCATCTGTAATACCGTTGCTTCTGGTAGCCTGTACCACAACAAAATCAACTGAGTTGGGTAAACCAACAGCCTCATCAGAAAAATCAGTAGATCTATTAGGGGATCTACGTGCCGGGCCGAATGCACCTGAAGCAAAAAACCTAACACCTAAACCATAAGCAACAGGGTAATAAGCGGAACTTCCCTAAATAATCTGTTTTACGATATCAGCCTATGGTCGGACCGTCATAACCCCGTTGCCGCTGAGAACGCTCCAGCTCCAGCACTTTTTCGTGCTGTTGTTGCTGAGACATCTGTTCGGCGGCTACCGCCATCTCATGACGCTGCACGACTCAGTTGCCCACTCAAGCGTTGCAATAGCTTTCGCTAATCGCGTGTGTTGGTGCAATATTTGCCGCTGCCAGCGGCTGCGATCAGGCAAATCTTTTTCATTGAGTTTGTTTTTTTATGTGAATTGTTCGCACATCACTCCCCGCATACACTTTGCAGGTATGACGGTTTGGCCGTGGTTCCGATTCTGCAATGCCGCCGTTGGCTAAATTAAAATCCATATGCCCGGATACGGACGCGTTTAGCGTAGCGGGGGAGCCGTCAACCGAGAGGATCATGCAATCCGCATCTATTTCTACGGTGTGCTCGCCAATTTTGTACAGTCGACCAGCGGGCTGGCCATCGTCGGCCATTGCGAACGTAATACCTGCCGCCACTATGGCGGCTATCAGTAAAGTCTTTTTCATAATCTTGCCATTAGCGCAAAGGAAATTGTTAATGATGGTCAATTATTGACCTTGACGAATGGAAGGGACTTCCCCTGATTATGCGCCTGATTAACTCTTGTGCAATCATGGGGTAAACACAACCCCGGAGGGATTCGTTATGACCATTACTACTGTCGGTATCGATCTTGCTAAAAATGTGTTCGCTGTTCATTGCGTTGACCAGAATGGCAAAACCGTTCTGGTTAAATCCAGAGTAACCCGCGCAGCTCTTCCCGGGCTGATTGCTGGTTTGCCGCCCTGTGTTATCGGGATGGAGGCGTGCTCCGGGGCTCATTACTGGGCAAGACTGTTTCGGCAGTATGGTCATGAGCCGCGTCTGATGGCCGCTAAATTTGTATCGCCTTACCGCATGGCTGGTAAATCAGGGAAAAATGATGCAGCTGATGCTCAGGCTATCTGCGAGGCGGTTCGTCGCCCACATATGCGGTTTGTGCCGGTTAAGGATGAGAGCCAGCAGGCAATGCAGTGTCTGCATCGTACCCGACAGGGTTTTATCGAAGAGAAAACAGCAACATATAATCGTCTCCGGGGGTTGATATCTGAATTCGGCGTTATCGCCCCACAAAGTACAGATGCCCTGCGCCACATAGTTTTTGAGCAGAAGA
Organism: Citrobacter sp. RHBSTW-00881; assembly: GCF_013728515.1. Taxonomy (NCBI): domain Bacteria; kingdom Pseudomonadati; phylum Pseudomonadota; class Gammaproteobacteria; order Enterobacterales; family Enterobacteriaceae; genus Citrobacter; species Citrobacter sp. RHBSTW-00881. Next base: position 94,333 of record NZ_CP056271.1, on the reverse strand, counting down.
ATTCTTTACCACTTCAGGTTCAGCAATGTGTTGATGATTTGCTGGAGCACGTTGCTCGCATTGAAGATAACATCGCTGAATATGACCGAATTTTGTCCCGCATGGCCAAAACAGATCATCGCAGTCAGCGGCTGATGGAATTGAAGGGCGTTGGCCCCACAACGGCCTGTGCGCTGGTCGCCAGTATCGGTAATGCACATGATTTTAAGAATGGGCGCCAGCTGGCAGCCTGGCTGGGACTGACACCATCGCAGTACAGCAGCGGCGGAAAGTCGAAGCTTGGCAGGATAACGAAAGCTGGCGATTCGTATCTGAGAACACTTCTGGTTCAGGGTGCCCGCTCGGTACTGATCGGGGCGGAGAAAAGGACTGATTTATTCAGTCGTTGGGTCTGCTCACTGGTCGAACGCAGAGGATACTGGCGCGCTGTTGTTGCCATCGCTGCCAAAAATGCAAGACTGTGCTGGGCATCATTGCATTACGGTGATGATTTCAGGTTGTACTCAGCCAGCTAAAGTACAAAGCTGTATGACCATCTGTTCTGCAACTCGTTGATGATAAAGGGTTAGACCCCGTGAGGTATATCTGCTTATTGTACAGGGCAAGTGTACCCGACTAACGAACTAGAGCCTCACGAGCGTCTTTCATCAGGGTCCGAATCGATGACGATTCATCATGACCGTTTATAGTACCGCAGTCTCTCCCCTTTATTTTTTTACTATAGTGCAGACAGAAACCGTAAACACCGGCGTTGACATGCCGGGGAAGCCCTTATAGTACAATAATTTTCGATATCCAAACTAACCCCTTATAGTGTGACATGCAAGATAGCTGCTCTCCAGGACATGCCAAATGAGTGGAAAGATCAGTACCGTAAGGGAGAGCGACGGAGGACTTTACTTTTGCTGCGGGATAAGCGTCCAGCGGATGGTTTCCATCAGAAGTTGATAGTGCACAGACGGGCTTTTATCCAGCCGCAAACCCTTCTCCCAGCATTCATCCGAAAATTTTTCCGCTTCATTACCGTTACGCTCTATAGGCAGTGGAAAAAAGAGCGCGTATGGTATCTGGACACACTATAGCACCCTCGCGGATCAATGATGGAGTCGCATAAACAGGAACTATTGTTTTTTACAAATGATAAAAATATTCAAATCTGGCATGAACCAGGCATCAACAACCTGAAATTAATACTGAATAGGGAACAGGGATTATGAGTTTTTTTCTTAAATCATTAGCCGCAGGTGTTTTTACGATAGCCAGCTTCAGTGTTGGGGCTACAACTGCTCCTGTTTTAGACACAACGCCACAGATGGCCTATGAGGATATCTCTCGCTCCTTAACTGAATTGCAGCCGATTACGTTTCAGTCTGGAGTGGAAAAATATAAAATATTAGTTTTTGTAGATAATCAATGTGTTTATTGCAGCTATGTTGTAAAAAACATCAAGAAATACACTGATGCAGGGCTGACTATGTCATTTCTGACGGTGGTTCCATCATCCATCAAAGACTCAGTCATTGAAGATATGGGACGAGTATGGTGTGCATCAGATCGTCAGAAAAGTTTTCAAAATGCGATGGCCGGTTTTTTGCCAGACAATGATAGCTCAGAAAAATGTAAAAATCTGGTGATTAAACAATCTGAACTTGCTGATAGACTGGGCGTTACAGTAACTCCTGCTATGGTAGTGCTGGAGCCGTCTGTGCATACTTTCCTGGGTAGTGTTTCTCCAGATAAAATTCTCTCTGAACTCCAGTAAAAGGACTAAGCGAATGGTTACCTGGAGATGAAAACTGGAGTTTCACATGAATTTAAGAGCGTTCTCAGCCCCCATACTCACCCTGGTGCTACTTATAACAGCCTGTTCAAACCATACTCAAAAAACAAACGTCAGGGTAATGCCCGGCAACGATAAATCAGCGGAAGTTGATGATCTTTTAGGTAACCTAGGGTCTCCAACATTTCCCCCGGAGCATTCAAAAATAGTCGTATATGCAGCACAAATACGGAATGCCATTGTTGCCGAAATGTACGAACCCGATGCGTATAAAGGAAAAACCTGCTCTATTCGTATCTATCTTCAGCCTGATGGTTCAGTGAACAGTGCGACAGCAAAAGAGGGTGATGCAAAATTGTGTAAAGCAGCCATTTCAGCGATTACACGAGCGAAAATACCCGCCGCACCAGATAACGAAACATATCAGAGGGTCAAAAATGCCGCTCTTGATTTCAGACTATAGAAATGAAGTTTGAGGTGGTTATTGAGGAAATGCCCTATTGTGATCTATCCGTAATCCGTTTTTTCATCGCAAAGGTCGGGTTGTTGCAGCGACACTGATATGTCGCTGCAAGCTTTGCGATCTCAATGTAATTGACTGATATTTAACATAAAACGCATTAAGCGAAGTTGAGTTGTAATGGCTCAATAGTAATGTCCGCCTGTGGCTCAATTCAGATGTCCGCGCTATGGTAAGCTTCACTGGTCCGTTTAAACTACCGGGAGGCATATCATGAGCGCAGAAAGCTCAGGAGTGTTTACTTTGAAAGAGATCAACCGGATCAAGATTATACAGGACGTCATTGAACGTCGCATCACAACGCGCCGTGCGGCCGAGCACCTCGGTATCAGCGACAGGCAATGCCGCAGACTTCTTGCCCGTTACCGTGAAGGCGGACCGCTTGGTATGGCCAGCAGACGATGTGGCATGCGTGGTAACCGCCAGTTGCCACCCGGGCTCGCAGATCAGGCTCTGGAACTGATCAAGACGCGTTATGCTGATTTCGGTCCGACTCTGGCGCGTGAAAAGCTCGAAGAACTCCACGGACTGTTTCTTGGCAAAGAAACTGTCCGGCGCATCATGGTGCGGGCTGGCTTATGGGTTCCCCGTAAACAACGTGCCGCAAGGATCCCTCAACCACGGTACCGGCGTCCGTGTACTGGTGAGCTGATACAAATAGATGGCTGTGATCACGACTGGTTTGAAGGCCGTGGCCCGGCCTGCACCGCGCTGGTCTATGTTGATGATGCAACCAGCAAACTGATGGAACTGTTGTTTGTTAAATCGGAGTCCACGTTTTCTTACTTCGAAGCCACGCGGCGCTATATCGATAAGCATGGTAAACCGCTGGCACTGTACAGCGATAAAGCCGGTGTTTTTCGTGTTAACAATAAACACGCCACAGGCGGAGACGGGCATACTCAGTTTGGGCGAGCCATGCATGAACTGAACATCCAGACTATCTGTGCAGAAACCAGTCCCGCCAAAGGGCGTGTAGAACGAGCTCACCTCACTTTACAGGATCGTCTGGTCAAAGAGCTGCGGTTACAGGGCATTTGTTCAATGGAGGCTGCAAATGACTTCGCTGAGGCCTATATGGCTGACTATAACCGCCGTTTTGGCAAAGTACCGCGACATGATTTTGACGTACACCGTGCTGTAGAACATGATGAGGACCTGGGGCTTATTTTCACTGTTCGTGAAAAACGTAAAGTCTCAAAATCGTTGACGATACAATATGATAAAATGTTGTACCTGATTGAAGACAGCGAACTGAGTCGCCGTGCAATAGGTAAATATATCGATGTGTATCACTATCCTGATGGCAGAAAAGAGCTGCGCCTGAACGGTACGCTACTTCCCTACTCTACCTACGACCGACTGTCAGAAATCGACCAGGGCGCGATTGTCGATAACAAGCGTCTTGGCCGAACCCTGGAGTTTATCAGTCTGGTGCAGAGCAAGCGGGATAACACGCGCTCTCAGTCAATTCCCGCTGGAGATGGCCCTTCCCGACGACGGCCAAAGCAGGAAGGGAAGAAATCCCAGCGCTCACTGGATAATGATGACATGCTCGAAGCACTCAAACAGCTTCAGTCACGTTCAGAGGACATTTTTGGTAAAAGAGCCCGCTGATGGTACTCACTGGCCGGACAGTGGTTGCTCACCAGTTGATATTGTCCGGCCAGACCCATGATGTATTATTCATTTCGTTCAGCATCTTTATGTCCTGCTTTTCACGGGCATACTTACCCCATAATGAATGAAAAGAACGAACAATACTGATTAACTGCTTTTTTCTTTGCTCCGGAGATAGGCTGATAAAATAGCAGCACCTGCTGTCAATATTATCCTCAATGAAATTAAAATCAGAGTCTGATGCATATTTTACTGTTAGCATAATATCATTCGACGTTGTTCTCTCAGACTCTGTTAATGCTGATTCTATCAGGTATTCAAAGGCATACATGACAGACAGCTGGTTTTTGTCTGTCTGAATATAACCCATTGAGTTTCTGAGTATTGAGGACTGTACCAGGACCAGAGGCCATAAAAGCTCAACACCATAAAGCTTATATGTATCATGTTGATCATACTGATGTTGCTCAACACGACGATTACCTTCCCGTGCTTTACGAATATCATAGGCAAGGGATAACATAAATCCGTCTTTAACTTTAATCAGTGGGCTTTCATCCACGATGTAATGAATGAGTTCATGTAATTCATTCAGGGCTTCTGAATCTCCCCACAGTATAAAACCTGCATTGTTCGGCGTTAACTCGTATCGAAGCATGGGCTCAATCATCCTGTTGTTTCAGTCGGAGGAAAGTCTATCAGTAAAGAGAATGAGAGATCAAAGTGGTCATTTTAATTGAGCTGGATAACGGACATTTCAATTGAGCCTTGACAAATACTGTAACAGCAAAGTTGTAATATCTGCCTATAGCTAAGTTAAGATATCCGGCGTGTCTAAAAGTGGCTCATCTTAACTTTAGCTGGTCAAACTTATATACATCGATTCCCAGGTTCAGCCAGCCGTGAAACGTGGGCCGGTCCGGTAACGCTCGTCATGAGCCAGCATTTTCTCAACCAGAGTAAAGTCATTCCTTTCACAGAAAACATACTGCTCAGAAAACTGAACCTGCAGCGAATTGTAACGGGTGACATTCTCCTGGCTCAGCGGAAAAGACAGATAGTCCGTAAAACGCCGGATATGCTCAAGCATCTCAAACGGGCGCATATGTGCAGGTATGCGATGCGGCGCGCGTGCCAGTAAAAATTCAATGTTCTGCCGGTGCTGAAGCATTTCTTCCCGTATGGAAGGGCAGTACAGGGCGAGCATCAGCGTGGACGACAGCGGCAGATAAATTTCTATACCGCGAACCGCCAGCCCGAGGTTGCCGTATGGCGCGAAGTCATTATTGTTCTGCAGGACCACAGGGTTATCAGACACGTAGAACGGATGATCGGCCGTGGTCTCAAAGAGATACCAGTCTTTATTCAGGTAATGGTCAATATGGGGCGCCTGATCGGCCAGTAAACGCAGAAAAACGTGCCGGGTATCGCGATCTGGCGATATACCCAGGGCATCGGTCACCTGGTCAGCTGTCGCGCCGATGCCAGCCAATTTATCCGCAAGCACAGAGACCATTCCGGCTAAACGCTGCTGCTCGCCAAAGGTACGCGCACGCTGCACGGCCACAAACACGGCCAGTTTGTACCGCTCCTCCTCGGTCAGCCGGCGGATATCCCTGTGCTGCAGCAGCGCGGCGATCACCTGCGCGGCATGGTGTTCGTAAATCCCCAGCAGTGGCTCCAGACTCAAGCGATCGGGGTGACCGTCAAGATTGTAAAAGGTGTTGCGCACGGTGGCGTCGTCGGGCGTGGTGGCGTAACTGCCTCCGCGGGCCTTGTCAAAGGCGTGCAACCGCCGGCGCTCACCTTTTCCCGGCGCACTGAAGTGCTTCAGTAAAAAACGTGGCACCGTGTGCTGCCGGACGACGTCGGTCTGTAGGTTCAGGGGATCGGCCATAAAATCAACTCCATGATAAAGCGGGTATTGATACACCGCTAAAATAATAACTATCTACTTATAAGACTTGAACCGCTTTTAATGCGTAGGTCTGAAGCTTTTAAAATCTACCTGTCGTGATAGCTGTCCATATTGATGATTGCAATTAGTTATGATGCACGGCTAATTTTAAAGCTAATGTATGCGTACATTAGCTTTAAAACACGGCTCAGCCTCCGACATCTCATCAGCCAACAGGCTCGATGAGCTCTGGTCCCTGATTCTTCACATTACCAACAGCGCGCGTTACAGGATGCCATTTGAAATGTTCAGCTGACACAGCTCCATCAGCAGCAATTTCTTCAGCCTCCTTACCCGAAACGTCCTGTTTGGGATCGTCTCAGAAAACGGAATCTATGGTCACTCCCGTTTTTGCAACACCGATTTTGACGATAAGTTGGCTTGCTTGAATCTATCCGGCGTCTGAATGGGATTTTATTCCCGCGCCTCGATGAGTTCCGCGCCTGATGAACCTCCAGAAAATATACGGCTTCAGCGAGCCTTTCCGTTTTACAGGTTCCTCAACAGGCCGGTGGGCCGTTTGTATCATCAATATCAGTATTCGCAAAACCAGATGAATGATTGTTTAAACTGGTGTATTTCTGCCTTTATGCTTCGTAAGTTTGCTGTCGCGCCGTCAGTGCCCAGGCTATTCTGGCCAGCTTGTTTGCCAGAGCACAGGTGACGACAAAGTTGCTTTTCCGACACAACAACTCCCTGACCCAGTCGGCCAACTTGCCAGACTGGTGTTCCAGTTTTTGTATGAATACCCTGGCACACTGAACCAACAAAGTTCGGATCTTTTTGTTGCCCCGCTTGCTAATCCCTAACAATGTCGTCCGACCTCCCGTGCTGTACTGTCGGGGTACCAGCCCTGTTGCCGCCGCAAAGTCACGGCTGCTGGCGTACTGCTTCCCGTCGCCAATCTCAGTTGAAATAGTACTGGCAGTCAGCGTTCCAACGCAGGGAATACTCAGCAAGCGCTGTCCAACCTCATCTTCGTCCAACTTTCGTTTCAACTGAGATTCCAGATCTTTAATCTGCTCAACAAGATAGTGATAATGCTGTTGTAATTTCAGCAGTAACTGGCTGAGATAAAGAGGCAAACTACTGTCCTCAAGAAGGGTACTCAGTCGACTAATAACGGCAGCACCTCGCGGAACGCTGATACCAAATTCCAGCAGAAAAGCATGCATCTGATTAGTTGTTTTCACCTTATCCTGAACCAGGGATTCACGGACACGATGCAGAGCTCGCATTGCCTGCTGAGATTCGGTTCTGGGCTGCACGAAACGCATAGATGGACGTGATGCTGCTTCACAGATAGCTTCAGCATCAACGAAGTCATTTTTGTTGCTTTTAACGAATGGGCGGACAAATTGCGGTGATATCAGCTTTGGAAAATGCCCTAACTCTGCCAGCTTGCGTGCCATAAAGTGAGAACCGCCACAGGCTTCCATCGCGATGGTTGTTGCTGGGCATGTCGCCAGAAATTCGATTAGCTTTGGTCGGGTGAATTTTTTACGGTAAACGGCCTTCCCACGATGATCCTGACAATGAATATGGAAAGAGTTCTTACCCAGATCGATACCAATAAGCGCAATGTTTTCCATGATGGTTCTCCGAATGAAAGCCTGTCCTCAGCATAGTACTGGGAAGGAGGGAGTGACCATCTCATTAAATAAACCACGCTAAGGCTGCTTTTTAACCAGAATGCTTCTGGTTGACTGCCGAATGGCGGGGCTAGGGGTTTTTGTTTCCGAAACCGAGGGTTAAGATCCCGCATATTGACCCCGATGACTTTGAAATGACGGGTAAAGTTTTCTGCTTCGCTGGTATGATTAATTTGCTTAAACCATAACAACAGGGGCTGTAAAAATGACCGATTCCGCAGCATTAGAAATTGCACCGTACCTACCCGAAATTTTTGATAGTGAAGCAGGTGGCATCCTGCAAGACCTTATTTTTTCTTCTGAGCTATCAGCTTTGATGTTTATGGCTACAGAAGCTCAAATGGAGGTTGCAAAAAAGTACGTCGTGGGAGTGCTTGAGGAATGCTATCAGGCTGGACACCTGCAAGTTATGGGGGCAGCGAATGAGGGTGAGTTTTATGGGTATGCTTTGATTTTCGGGCATCCAAAAGCCTCACTGATACGCTACTGCCATAAAATCTATGTACATGAGCAGTATCGTGGGCATGGTATCGGTAGCCAAATGCTCGAGGCGCTTCTCTCTCAACCCTATGAAATGGGCTTGTTATGCTCTTCTGAATTAGTACCATTTTACGAAGCTGCTGGGATGGTTAACAAGGGGGATTTTTTCGCCCCAGATAGCAGTGATTTTGACCGTACACGCGGCATGTATGCGGGGCTTTGCGTCATGAGTAGCAAAGATGCTAGTGAGGGATTGCCGGTCTTTATGCTTAACAACAGCGATGTTCAAAACATCATTAACGCTGTAGTAGCCTGCAAAGATTAAATTCTCCAGATTAGGCCGCCGATCAGGTGGCCGTTCGTCTTACATACACTTTCCAAACTGACACCAAAGACAACTCGGTTGTTTGCTCATCTTAACGAATGGAAGGGACTTCCCCTAGATATGCGCCTGATTAACTTTCGTGCAATCATAGGATAAACATTGACCCAGAGGGATTCGTTATGACCATCACCACTGTCGGTATCGATCTTGCTAAAAATGTGTTTGCTGTTCACTGCATTGACCAAAATGGTAAAGCTGTTCTGGTTAAACCCAAGGTGTCGCGTGCAGCACTTTCTGAACTCATCGCAGGTTTACCTCCCTGTGTCATTGGAATGGAAGCCTGCTCGGGTGCCCACTATTGGGCAAGATTATTCAGGCAGTATGGCCATGATGTCCGGTTGATGGCTCCGAAATTTGTCTCACCCTATCGCATGGCGGGTAAGACCGGGAAAAATGATGCAGCTGATGCAATAGCTATTTGTGAGGCAGTGCAGCGGCCGCATATGCGCTTTGTACCAGTCAAAGACGAAAGCCAGCAGGCAATGCAATGCTTACATCGGACAAGACAGGGATTTATCCAGGAAAGAACAGCAACGTATAACCGTCTTCGGGGCCTGATATCTGAATTCGGGGTTATTGCCCCACAAAGCACTGATGCTCTGCGTCATGTTGTTTCTGACCAGAAGGAAACTCTGCCAGTACAGGTTAGGCTGTGCATTGATGATCTATTGACACATGTCACTAATATTGAAGAGAAAATCGCCGAATATGACAGGGTATTATCTCGTGTGGCCAAAACAGATCATCGCAGCCAGCAGTTAATGGAACTGAAAGGTGTTGGGCCCACCACAGCGAGTGCGCTGGTCGCCAGTATTGGCAATGCCCATGATTTTAAGAACGGGCGCCAACTGGCAGCCTGGTTGGGGCTAACGCCATCACAATACAGTAGTGGCGGAAAATCAAAGCTTGGCAGGATAACAAAAGCGGGTGATGCCTATCTGCGAACCCTACTGGTCCAGGGAGCCCGTTCTGTAATGGTAGGGGCAGAGAATAGAACGGACCCGTTTAGCCGTTGGGTCTGCTCGTTGATTGGTAGGCGGGGATACTGGCGTGCTGTCGTTGCAATCGCCGCCAAGAATGCGAGGTTGTGCTGGGCATCATTACATTACGGCGATGACTTCAGACTGTATTCAACAACATGAAAAATTTAACTGAGTAGTAACTGAACTGTAAATTGTTGATGGTAAAGGGTTAGACCCCCGTGAGAAGTATCTGCATATCCTACTGGATATCACTATCCGATTAACGAAGGAGGATCTCACGAGCGTCTTTCATCAGGGTCCGAATCACTAGCGATTCAGCATGACCGTTTATAGTAGCGCAGTCTTATCCCTTGCCTTTCATTGATGAACAGACAGAAATTAAAAACCGGCGTTGACTGTTCGGGGAAGCCCTTATAGTAGGATAATTTCCTTTTTCCAAGCGGACCCGATCATGGCCGTTTATAGTACCGCAGTCTCTCCCCTTTATTTTTACTGAAGAGCAGACAGAAACCATAAATACCGGCTTTGACATGCCGGGGAAGTCCTTATAGTACAATAATTTTCGATATCCAAACTGACCCCTATGATACTCGAAAGGCGGCCTAGGATACATATCCGCTTCAAAGCTGCGAGTACAAAACAAGGCACATCTATTACTGATGTGATAAAGGACTTGGTCGATAATTGGCTGAAAGAAAATGACAGCCAAAAGACTCAAATGAGTAAAAACACATTAACTCAAAAACACACCTATCCTTACCGAGAACACTGATCTGGTGCATAAACTTTTTATGTGCCAGATCGGTGTTGGCCAAGCAAAGCGCGGCAGCGTGTTTAGGCTTACAGTAAATGGCGTTTATGGTTCATCTGTTGGTGCAAAATACGCGCAATCAGAATATCCGTATCACGAACCGTATAAAAAATGGCATGTCGCTGAAATTCAATGCGCATCACACCAGGAACGGTATGGTAGTCACGTCCCATATCTGGCATTCCGGCCAGTGTCTCGAAAAATGCCTCAAGTGCGTCTGTATAATGGTCTGCCTGAGCTTCACCAAATTTCAAGAGCGTATAGTCATAAATCCCGGCGAAGTCGTCTGCTGCCCGTTCAGTGAGTTTATACACGATGTCTCAGTTTTCTTTGTGCTGCAATATCCCGCAGTGATAGCGAGCTTTCTCCGCTTTCCAGCCCAGCAATAACAGCCTGACGAATAACTTCATCGTTTGTTTCCTGTTGCTCCAGCAATCGCAGCGCAGAACGCATAACTTCACTCGCAGAGCCGTAACGGCCACTGTCTATTAATCGACTAATAAACGAATCGAGTTGTTCGCCAATCGTAACGCTTGTTGTTCTGGCCATAACGCCCCCTGTGTTAACTATCAACACAATTATAGGAATACTTGCTCCTGGTGTCAACGAATACACCCAAACGGATTTCGGCCCCTTCCTGCCAGACTGGTTTTTTAGCTTACTTTTAGCGATGAAGTAGGTAAGGGCGAAAAGCGCCTTTTCGCTGCATTGCGTCTCGTTGACTCCATGCCTCCGGCTAAGGCCGGAGGTGCTACTTAAAGTCTTTTGGGGAGCATAGCGACCATGCCGAACCGGCGCGGCCATCTGGCCGCTGCAAGGGCGGTCATTATCGGTTTTCCCCGTTATCCACAGAACTTATCCAGCGAATAAGTAGATCTTTAATGAAGTTAAGTAGGTCGAAGACCTGATTGTTTTGCAGCTAACTATTGGTTGATTGCAGATAGGGGTCAGTTTGGATATAGAGAATTATTGTACGGTAAGCCTGTTTTTTGAACAGACTTACCTATAGCAATAGGGTGTACTCCCGCGCTATACGGCATTTTCAGAGGTTTGACCTTAATCGGATAACCTAAATGCGATACTGCAAGAGCGACAACTTAAAAGCGATAGCCACTGACGCAAAATCAACCCCTTACGAACCAAGATTGGTTAAATAATGCGCTTAACGAATGGAAGGGACTTCCCCTGGATATGCGCCTGGTTAACTTTCATGCAATCATGGGATAAACATTGACCCAGAGGGATTCGTTATGACCATCACCACTGTCGGTATCGATCTTGCTAAAAATGTGTTTGCTGTTCACTGCGTTGACCAAAATGGTAAAGCAGTTCTGGTTAAACCCAAGGTGTCGCGTGCAGCACTTTCTGAACTCATCGCTGGTTTACCTCCCTGTGTCATTGGAATGGAAGCCTGCTCGGGTGCCCACTATTGGGCAAGATTATTCAGGCAGTATGGCCATGATGTCCGGTTGATGGCACCGAAATTTGTCTCACCCTATCGCATGGCGGGTAAGACCGGGAAAAATGATGCAGCTGATGCAATAGCTATTTGTGAGTCTGTGCAGCGGCCGCACATGCGCTTTGTACCCGTCAAAGACGAAAGCCAGCAGGCAATGCAATGCTTACATAGGACAAGACAGGGATTTATTCAGGAAAGAACAGCGACGTATAACCGTCTTCGGGGGTTGGTATCTGAATTCGGGGTTATTGCCCCACAAAGCACTGATGCTCTGCGTCATGCTGTTTCTGACCAGAAGGAAACTCTGCCAGTACAGGTCAGGCTGTGCATTGATGATCTATTAGCACATGTCACTAATATTGAAGAGAAAATCGCCGAATATGACAGGGTGTTATCTCGTGTTGCCAAAACAGATCATCGCAGCCAGCAGTTAATGGAACTGAAAGGTATTGGGCCCACAACGGCGAGTGCGCTGGTCGCCAGTATTGGCAATGCCCATGATTTTAAGAACGGGCGCCAACTGGCAGCCTGGTTGGGGCTAACGCCATCACAATACAGTAGTGGCGGAAAATCAAAGCTTGGCAGGATAACAAAAGCGGGTGATGCCTACCTGCGAACCCTGCTGGTCCAGGGAGCCCGTTCTGTTATGGTAGGGGCAGAGAATAGAACGGACTCGTTTAGCCGTTGGGTCTGCTCGTTGATTGGTAGGCGGGGATACTGGCGTGCTGTCGTTGCAATCGCCGCCAAGAATGCGAGGTTGTGCTGGGCATCATTACATTACGGCGATGACTTCAGACTGTATTCAACAACGTGAAAAATTAAACTGAGTAGTAACTGAACTGTAACTCGTTGATGGTAAAGGGTTAGACCCCCGTGAGAAGTATCTGCATATCCTACTGGATATCACTATCCGATTAACGAAGGAGGATCTCACGAGCGTCTTTCATCAGGGTCCGAATCAATAGCGATTCAGCGTGACCGTTTATAGTAGTGCAGTCTCATCCCTTGCCTTTCATTGATGAACAGCCAGAAATTAAAAACCGGCGTTGACTGTTCGGGGAAGCCCTTATAGTACAAAAATTTCCGATCTCCAAACTGACCCCTAAAAGGTTAGGTGGGGGGGGTTATGCGCATCAGATGAATGTTGTAACTAAACGATGTTTTTATTAAAGGCCGGAGGTGGTTAGCCCCCAGCCTTAGTTACGTTTCCGTATTCATCAATCGATGAACTGGCGGATCAGTTCCAGAATAGCAATCAGCGCGTTTGCCAGCGCCGCTACCGCTCTAAGAACGATGATTAACAGATTAATCATCCGGTTCTCCAGATAAGCTGGAGGAAATCACCGTTGCTTACTCATACACTGCCTGTCACAACGGTTCTCTCGCATTGTTAGATGTAGAGTGACTTCCTCCTGCCAGAGCACCAAACACAGCACCACCTGTTTGTTCAGCCAGGACTTTTGAAACTATTCATACCCGCCGGAACGGGGAAGGGCAGGGAGGCCACTTACAGAGCTAACCCCGCAATTATACCGATCTGCTGGCGAAACTCATGCTGTAATTCAGTCAGTTGACAACTTGTGTCAACTGCCACTGGACAGCCTGTGTCAAGTGCCATAATATTATGGGTGTTAGATGTAGAGTGACTTCCCCGGCCAGAGCACCAACTCCGAACCGGAAAACAAAAAAGCCCGATCTCACCAGTCGGGCTTTTTTGCGTCTGAAACAGCGTGCGCTACGTGAAATCTGAGTTCGAGTGAAGGGAGGTTAATCCCGATTTTTTAAACTGAAGCGTCGCCATCCCCCGTGAAAGAAAGCCCCCAACTACGCCCTGACAAAACTGATGATATTAACTTTTGCCGTTGTCGGCCAGCTCGAACATAGTATTCAGGCTGGAACGGAATTGATTCACCGATGATACTAGCTCCTGACTCCGCGCTTTTTCTTGCGCTAGTGAGCGCCTGAGCTGCGTTATCTCGTCTCTGTTACGCTGAAGCTCAAGGATGGCCGTCATAAAGGCTTTACTGGCTGACGCCATTCCGGTAACCTCCTGCGCCTTTCTGATAACCTGATCTTCATCGTCATTTGTTCTGATGGTGTAATGCCCCATAGAAAACCTCTTTTGCTGTCATTTTTATCACGCCGGCACGAATCCGGAAGAAAGATTTGCTGGCAAAAAATCGATGGCCAACTGCTGCGGTCGTAGAATTTTGCTGGCACTTAGCTTTCTCTGAAAGCTTGTTCACAATCTCCGCAATGGATATTCAGCCCGGCCTTACCCCACACAGCAGCACCGCACCCCGGACACTGATATTTTGCCTTGTTCCGTTTAGGCTTGTCCTCAAACGCCGCAACAAAGGACGTATTGCTCCCGGCTATAACTTCTGAATCTGCGTTCCCGTTCTGTGGCGTCACTGACGGTAACAGAGCCATTGACAGCACCGCTTCAATATCAATGCCGGAGCCTGCATTCTGATGCGCCTGAGCCAGCGTTTCCCGCCATTGTTCGATAACGGCGGTCATGTCTTTCTGTTGTTCAACCTGAACGGGGAAGCGGTCAAACCAGCTCAACGCAAATTGCCCCTGAAACAGTTCCAGTGTGACAAGCTGGAAGCGACCGCCGGGGATCGGATAGTCGTTAATTTTCTGGCCGACTTTCGCGCCACCAGGTCTCCCGGTGGAAGAGGGCATTAGTCCGATGCTTTCCATTTTGGCCGCCCACTGCGCATTGTGGTACGTCTTGCGGGAAGGGTTACCAAAGTGAAATTGCCACATATGACACTGTTCATGAACCAGAGTCTGCATAACTTCAATAAGCGGATATGCCGGAAAATACTCAGGATTCAGGGCAATCTCATCAATCATTTTGCCGCTGCCATCAGCAGCAACAAAACGTCTGAAGCTGAAATAGCCCATCGTGTTTTTACCGCGCTGGAAGGTGATCAGGCAGTCGGGAAGTTCGCCGTTAAACAGCCTCTGATTGTAGAAATCAAACGCCTGCTGTAGCTCGTTGTAAGCGCGTTCTGTGGCTCTGGTCATTATCAGGACTCCTGAAAGACTACCCAGCATTTAGCGCCGTCATAGTCATTCCCGCCCTCGGCAATAAACATATTACCTTCGGCATCGACGGCAATTGCTCCTGGGCGTTCATGCTGTGGATCGCGGAGAACGTTTTTCCAGCCATACGCCTCGCCATCCCATATAAGCACAACACCGGAATCAGCATGTTCCTGATTCCGCTGACGCCATACCTTTGCTATTCCGACATGATCCATATGCTCACCCTTATCTGTATTGTACGATACAGATAAAATATAGTAGCCCGAAACCGAATGCAATCATTTTTGCTGGCATTTTGGGTCGCCGACTGGCATCGAGAAAGGAATTATGCTGGCATTATTGCGCGGCCGCATCAGCTGCAGAAGGTATCTTTGCTGGCAGGATTAAGGAAGCCTCCGGTACAGAGGCTTGAGGGGGGAAACGACTCAACGCTTTTTCGCCCACGTTTTTTCATCATCGGTGAGCTGTTCTTTATGCAAGTAATCTCCGGGAACTGGAGGCGGCGTTACCAGCTTAGGATGCCCTGTATCGATATCGCGAACAGTCACCAGTCCGACAATATCCCCATTTTCTTTTAGCGCCCATGCAGCAAGCTGGTATACGGTCGATTCGCCATGCTCACCGGGGACATTATCATGCCTGAAATACCAGTCTGTTGCCGGGATGATTTGTTTGTAGGGTGATAAGTCACTCACGTTTTAATCTCCTTAAAACCCTCCGCACAACCTGGAGGGCTTATAAAGTTACTGTTTATCGTCAGCAGAACCAGACGGCTCTTTCTTGATAAGAAAATCGTCCAGAGAACGGCCAGCCTTTAACGCTTCATCAATCGGTTTTGGCGAACGTCCACGGCCAGACCAGAATTTAACTTCGCCATTTTCTTCAAACTGATACTTTGGCGGTGCTTTCGGCAATTTACTCTTACGTGCATTTGGCGCATCGTCGGTCAGACCAAGCAACTCTTCAGGAGAAAAACCTTCCCCAGCGATGAGCTGAAGCAATTCCTGACGTTTTTTCTCACGTTCCTGACGTTCTGCGGCTTCACGTTCAGCATCTTCTCGCCGCTCTTCGATAACAGCGTTCAACTTTTCCTGCATTTCCAGCAGTTGCTCAAAGCTCGTTTCACGCGCAAAGACACGGACAGAACGAATATTCGTCAGAAGTCTTCGGGCTGCATCAAACGTTTCATTATCGCTCATAGTTCCTCTCTTTATGGGTTATCTGACGTGTTGCCAGACTGATGCGGGGATTTTATCAAACAGTTTATTCATGATTATCTCAGCCAATCGGTGATCAGCAGCAGAATAAAATGTTACCAGCTCTCCAGCGGTAAGGCTGCGTTCATTTTTTTCTATAACTTTCTCTAAGGTTTCCCGGTGTTGGCACTTTCTTAACTGGAAAAGCCAGTCTTGTCTGGTTTTCACCATTATTTTTTCCTGAACTCAAAACCAAGTTTGCCTGTAGATTTATCCTGCAAGGTAACTACAGCGTCAAATTTTTTCCCGGCTTTGCTGGTAAACCCTTTAATCTCGCTGGTTTTACCTTTTTTTATCACCGTTTCAACCTGATTTTGTGTCAGTTTCTTGCCGGAAAACTCAGACCAGATTTTAAACTCACACCCCGTACAGAAAAAGCCTTTTGGCCTGATTAAAATCTCTTTGTTACAGGAAGGGCAGGGGACACCAAGACGGGCGCTTGCCCCCTCAGAAGCCTGTTTCTCTGTAACAGGTTCTCCATCTTTATCCGGGAATGATGTTTTACACTCAGGATAACATGAGCACCCCCAGAAAAAGCCATTCTGCCCCTTACGTTTGCGCAGAAAACCTTTGCTACAGACAGGGCAGGGCGTGGCATTAGACGAAATGTTAATCCCGTTTTTATCCAGATCGTCGATTAAACCGCGAATATAATCGTCGTTGTCTCTGATAAAATCCTCAACGGTCAGTTCGCCGGATTTGATTTGCGCCTGTTTTTCAGCCCATATTGCCGATATGTTGGGTTTAATCACTTCAGGCGGAAGAGCAGCGCAGAACTCCTGCCCCTGTTTTGTTGTTTTCCATACCAACTCAGAGTAGCCCTTTTCTTTCTCTATCGAGATAAGCCCGGTATTGGCAGCCAGTTTTTCAAGGATACCCGCACGGGTAGCTTCTGTGCCGATACTGCCCCGGTCACTGCTCCCCTCGTCTTTGGCTTCAAGCGCTTTTCTCAGAGCCGGATCATCGATAAATTTTGCCGCACTGGTCATCGCGGCCAGTAACGTTGACTCCGTAAAATAGCGGGGTGGAGTTGTCTTTTTCTTGTCCACGTCAGCCGACTCACACAGGCCGCTGTCATTAAATTTCAGAGTCGATAAATCAAAACCGCCCGTTCCGGCATCTTCGGCATCGTCCTCTTCATCATTGTCTTTACCCAGCGCTTCCCAGCCCTTTTGTATCAGAACGCTTTGTGTGGCCGTGAAGGTATCACCTTTAATATCGAAGTGAATTTTTGTTTTGTCACGGATGGCATCCGGGTAAAACAGACCAATGAAATAGACGGCCACCAGGTTATAGACGTTCCGCTCTTTCTCACTGAGCTGAATACCGGCTCCGCTTTTCGTCGTCGGAATAATGGCATGGTGTGCCTCGATCTTACTGGCGTTAAAGGCTTTATGCTTTTGTTCCTTCTCCATATCTGCGGTTGCCGACGCCAGTTCCGGCATTGTGGCCGCGATAGCGACTGCAATATCCCCGGCCTGATAAAAATGCTCATCTGAAAGATAGCGGTTGTCAGAGCGGGGATAGGTCAGCAGCTTGTGTGTTTCATACAGCCCCTGCATCACATCCAGCGTTTCCTTAGCCGTATAACCGTATCGTTTTGCACAAAGTTGCTGAAGCGTGGACAAGTTCAAGGGCAGCGGCGGTTTGGTATTTTCCGGTTTAGTTGTCGCGATCGTCACGAAAGCGTCCTTACCCGCTACCCGTTCGGCAATATGCGCGGCCTGTGCTTCTGAAATCAGGCGTTTTTTATCGTCGATCTGATCGCCGTCCGTTGTCTGATATTTCGCCTTAATATGATTCCCGTTCATCTTCAGACTGGCGAAAACATCGTAGTAAAAGCTTTCAGTGTGATTCTGGTTTGCCAGCGTGCGCATGTTCACCAGTCCGAGAACCGCACTCTGTACACGACCAACGTTCAGAACACCGTCATATCCCTTCTCACGGCCTTTGAGCGTACAGCCTCGCGTCATATTATAACCAAAGTCCTGATCGCACAGAGAACGTGCCAAAGCGCTATCTGTCATGCCGCGAAATTTTTCGTTAGGCTGCATGTTTGCCAGCGATTTTTGCACTGGCGCAAGGTTGAGATCGGCAACCAGCAGCCGCTGGACGGGCTTCTTGTTTCCGGCATAACCTAAAATCTCATCAACCAGTAAACACCCTTCATCGTCGGGGTCGCCAGCATGAACAATGCTATCGGCTTTTTCTATCAGCGACAGAATAATGCGGGTCTGTGCTTCAGATTCAGGTTTTAGTTTGTACGTGGGTGGATAAACGGCTTTAATCGGTAAATCGCTGAATCGCCAGTTAGCATATTTTTCGTCATAATCCTGCGGGTCATAAAGCTCAAGCATATGACCATAACACCAGGTAACAGCATCAGCGCCGTGTTCAAAATAACCGTTTTTCTTCTCCGTATTAGGGTTGCCACCTAATCCTTCGAAAATCGCTTTTGCTAATGATGGTTTTTCAGCAATAAAAAGTCTCATATTAATGGCTCCTGTCAATACAATCTTTTTGTACTAAGGACTGAATTTCGCCCGCTGCCGCAACAATAATTTCTTGTGCATTATCTTTGTCAAAGGCGTTAACTATTATTGATAGCTGGTCACTGACATCCCTTGCTAATGAAAAAGTATCTTCATTGTCATCATCCTCCCAGACATATCGGTTTTTCAATAATGACTCCACGCTGCCTGTTTTACTCGTTGTTGTGCAGGTGAAAGAACCATCTTCTAATCGCCGGGTTTCTATTTCATACTCAAACACTGGCTTAAAGTTTTCCAGAGTGTTAGAAGTAAATGCAACAGCAATAACTCGCTTCCCTCTGGCGCTCATGATTTTTAAAAAATCATACAGAAATGAATCATTTATGTTCTGTGGAAATTCTACACTATCGAGAATGACAGTGGATTCCTTCGCATCCAGAATATGATCCAAGTAAATATCTTCATTAGTACGGCAAAGGAAATGCAAGTCTGGATAACATGTTGCACCGCACATTTTTGAAAAGTCAAAGTAACGCGAATCGGGGATAGTTGCTTCTTCGAGTAGTTTACTTTTTCCTGTCCCCGTCCTCCCATGAACCAGAACATGCCCTTGCGATTTTTTCAGGGCGTCTTGTGCTGTTTTCTTATCATGTTCCATTTTTAATCCTCCAGCTGAAGTGCGCCAGTAGCAAAGGCAGCTTCAACAATTGCGGAAAGTTGATGCGTTGGCATATAATCTTTGTAATTAATCCATACTCGTTTAATTTTCCCATCAACTTCTACGGCACGCTGTCTCCTTTCATTGCAATCACTATCCAGCCATACACCATTGAATAAAGGAGAACTGTTATTCTTAAAATAGACTTTTTTATCTTCATCAGACATGCAGTTGAGCATATGCGCGAGATAACGAGATACAAGCGCGAAACTTCTTACCGTATGGTTCTTATCGTCAGGTTCAACGTTTTTATTATCGAACTCTATAATGCCGCCTTTGTGGATTCTGAATTCCCCAAATGTCATAACATGCGCACGTTCTGGTTTTGTCGGGAATGTCCATGTAGCGTAAAAAGAGTATACCCCGCGCTCTTTTTCTATCCACGCCTCCGCAACGAAGCAAGCCTCGCTACCATCCAGACAAGCTGAATAGCGCGGAGGTACACAAAACGAATCACTGTCGTGAGAAACAGGCTGCGTGTATTTTCCAAGAATGAAGGTGTCACCGACTTTCATATCCCTGATTGAACGCTGAAACCAGAGCGGCATACGGCAGTAACGCATAAAATCATAAACCGTCTTTATTGAACTCACTTTCATTATTGGCTCCTTTACCAGCCATACGGATAAGCAGGAAACGTCAGCCAGCTTTCAAGCAGGTATTCGGTTTCTTTGTTCCAGTAAAAATAAAAACCCCTGGGATTGAAGAAAACGGAATAACCGTCAATCTCACCAATTTGTTCTGCTTTATTGAACAAAGGATTGACATAAAAATCATCTTCGAAAGAATCAGTGAGATTAGACGCTACGAAATCCTTACGAGATAGTTTTGTTATTTTGTCACGCTCATCATCAAAGTTAATGCGTTCCATTGTATGGGGATTGATGCCAAAACCTACCGTTCCGCCAGTGAATGCTCTGTGTTCAAAATTACCCCATGTAAGTTCATCTAATGAATCGACATGTTTTTGTGTGATTTCCAGAAAGGATTGTTTAACTGGTTCCTTATCATCATAGTTAGCTTTCTCCGGGAAACTGATAAGAAACTCAGCCGTTTCACCCTTATCATGATTGAATAAAGGGTTTAACTCCTCCTCATTTTCAAATTCTTTCTTAAATGCTTCAATATCACGCACGAAACATGACATATAGTAATATCTGTCTGTCTGGAACAACCCTTGTAAATCTTCACCATGAAGCAAAGCAAACTGGCAAATACGATCATACAAATCCATTGCCTTTTGATAATCATCGTTAGGGACGATTAACTTTACCTCAGCCGCGCTTTCTGTCATGCCTGGTGTAACATAAACATCTGCACTTACAAGCAAGTTACCAACACATAAACGGTTATTGAAACGTTCTTTATCGGATTCAGTCATCATCGTTTCATTCCTCTTTATTTACTATGCCGCCATTCCCACGGCGGCACTGGTTGACTGTCAGCCCACAGGCCGCGCTTTTGTTCCTGTGCTGCCCTTTGCAGAGCCGGTAATGAATTATCGCTGTTGTACTTGTCGTAAACCCATGCTGCACCAGATTGCACCATAAAGCGGTTGGCCTCTGTGCCGTTCGCCGTGAACACACGCCCGATAATGCGCCCGTAGCGATCTGTCTGCGTATACGTCACCGTGACGGGCAGCGCTGCAACCAGGCCTTTAAGCTGATTGGTTGACCAGCGCCCGAAAGCCTGTTTCTTTTCCGGTGCATCGATGTTTGCCAGGCGAATCCTGACGGGCTTTTTATCCTGCAATACTTCGATGGTGTCACCATCGAGCACACGGATAACTTTTCCCTGAATTTCTGCTGCACACAACGTAGCTGGAAGCACGACTACAAAAAGAGAAAAAGCATAAAGAAAACACTTCATCGTTTCTTTTCCTCCCACATGATAGTTCCTATCTTAAACAGTGAGAAAATCACGATGATTGAAACACCAACAACTACCAACATAGGAATAATCAAGCTATACAAATTAATTGTATAATTAAAAAAACGCTCAAAGTAATAGTATTCAGATTCAGATGTACTTCCCCATAAGATAACGGCGATACGATAAAACCCATAAACCAATACAGGGAACCAAGCCATAAAAAAGAGTAGCCGAGTAAACACTGAGGCAACCTTTTTAGAGTATCCTATGAAAATAAACAGAATATCACTGACTCTTCCTGCTGCTGATCCCATAATAATCCTCACCATAATCTTTAATCCTCTTTATCCTGTTTCTCAACGTCACATTCATCCAGAAAAATTTTATCATTGCAATTAACCAGAGAGATGTAAGCGGTACAGTTTTCGATAATCGCATTCACTGTCTCATTACCTGTATTTTTCAAATCACTTAGATTCTGAGTAACCGTTACTGTTTGAATATTATGACGTGACATTTTTAAAATCATTTTATCCATAACTAACGTCCTTCGGTTGTTCAACCCCGCAAACCTCAGATTAAAATCTGAAATTTTCGGGGTTATCGTTATTCCTGGAATGAGCGACCATAGCGCTGAATAATCATTTCCAGATTGTCTTTATTGATTACAGCGCCGTCACAGGTATTTAAGATACTTTGCCTAAGCCTTGCTGTGGCTTCAGGATTATAGTAGGGGGTAAAAACCCGGACATTGAAAAAGCGCTGATTAACTGTCTGACAGGCTGGCTGTGTATCCCCCTGTAATTTTCCGGCCATGCAGGTTAACAATTCACATGGATCACCCGTCTGGTTTAACCCGTCAGTGTGGTTATGCTTTTTGGCTAAAGCAGGCGTTGTCAACACAGCAAGAACGAGCGGAACTATAAGCACATTGCGAACATTCATAATGTCATCCTTTCTGAAGATAGATATTGATGGATTTAACACCAAATTCATCACGCTTATATCGGTACTGGATTAATCCATATGCACCGTTAGACCTAAGCCAGTTTTTTGCAGTAAAGAAGTCTTCACCCCGGCTACTTTCAATAATAATTGAGTCTGAATGAGCAACAGCATAGAAAACCGCATCATCGTAAAGACGGTTCTCAGGAGTAAAGTTTTTTATAACCTTTACCCAGGATGAATTAACACGGTCAGATTTAATTACCGTAAAAGTAGGTTGCCAGTCCATTAACTGTGAATTCATTGTTTCCGGGTTTTTCTTCCAGTCAACCTGTGGGGGTTCAGGAGGTGATGAACAGGCAGAAAGAAAGACAAAACCAGCCAGCACTATTCTTTTCATAATAAAACCTCAGATTCAAGCTCACCTACGGAAAGCATTTTTTCTTTTGAAGGGTATTTAAGCCCCTTAACACCAAAGATATTTTTTGTCTTGTTAAGACTGGACGTTAAAGCAGCCAGCTTCGGACTTACCAGCATAAGCCTGTCCATAAAATACGAATCAAGGTAGTAAAGGGCTTTTTTGGCTTTAACAGGGTTCTCACCCTTCAGGATGATAAACTCCTCTGAAAACTCCAGCGTTCCCAGCTCCTGTGGAAGTACCAGAGCGCGTTGAGCGTCACTTTCGGAATTGCTTTTTGATGTCGAACGACCGCTCGTTTTACTGGAACCAGTAGACTTAGCGGTTGTATAACCAAGCTTCTCTGAAATCTTTTTAGCATCATCCTCTTCACTGACAGCATAGATAATCCGGCAAGGGTGCGCACTCATCAGAGTCTTAGCTCCCTCTATACCGTAGATTTCATTAAGCTGGCTGATATTCTGATAAATCGTCAAAAGCTTGAGTTTAAAGCCTGCAATGTACCCCGAACCTTTTTTAATAATCGGCATATAACCAATTGAAGGGAACTCATCTAGAAACATTAAACAGTCATGCTTAAGTGTTGGGTCAAAATCCGGGTTTTCCCTCAATGTGACTTCAACGACAAAGTTAAAGAACAGGTTCAGGAAGTCATAGGCAAGGGACATATCCTCCGCATTCACGCCAACATAAATAGAGATATCTTCCCGGCGCAGCTGGCGAAGGTCAAAATCATTACTGTCAGTACATTTTCTGACGGTAGGGAGGTAAAACAGACTCATTTTTTTACGGAATGAACCATCGATACTTGAACGCTGTTCGTCTTCAGTTTCGTGGTACTCACGGATTTTCGTCAATGCATCCCGTAAGTGAAACAATGCCGTTTCATCTAATCCCGCTATCCCCTCAAAGTCTTCACGGTTAGCCAGTACGTTTTCCCGATCAATATTGCTGTAAAGGTCAACAACAGAACCGATTGAGAAAATGGGTTTAAGATTGAATTCGTTAAGCCAGTCAGGAGCGTAATTGATAAAAAAGTGAAGCAGTTTTGCAAGGCCAGTCCAGTATTGCCCGGCAAGGTTGTTAAAGTGGGCTTCGGCTCCCGTCATACCATAAGACGGGAACAGAATTTCTATCAGTTTCAGTAAGTCTTTAGCGCCACTCTCAGCTTTTAAATCAATATAGAAAAGCGGGTTAAACTTATGCGTTTTACTGTTAAAGGGGTCTAACAAAAAAACTTTATTCTGGAGAATCACCTCGCGAACTTTACTGGTGATTTTCCACAGTTCCTGTTTTGGGTCTAAAGCAATAAGAGAGTGCTTTCTTACCAGAAGATTAGGAATTCCTATTGCAGCACCTTTACCCGCGCGTGTACCTGCACCCAGCGAAACAAAATCAGGAGCCGTATACCAGAGATATTTTCCCTTGTAAGCGCCGACAAGTATATCGTCGTCATTCTCTTTCTCCCATTTTAGCAGCTTTGATTTTTTTAAATCATCATCGCTGGCAAATTTCGCATCACCATAGAGAGAAAAATCTTTTTTATTCAATTGCCAGATAATAAAAACGGGAACGATAACTGAGGCAGCTAAACCAGAAAGAAGAGCGGGCATTGCCGTAATTCTGATATCTGACCGTATATTACTTTCTGTCATGAGTCGCCAGAGTAACATAGAGTCGAAGTTCTTCCATATGAACAGTGGCGTTTTACCATTAAAAAAGTAGACAGCAACAGAACCTGCATAATACGTAAAAAGACACATAACAAAACCGATAAAGAGCCACTGCCCTTTATCAGGGAGTTTAAGAGACATGATCACTCCTTCAGCTTTTCAAAGTATTCCTGAAAGTGAATATCGCGATAGTAAATACCCGATGCAAAGCGTAGATCTTCGTCATCAATGTACTTAATACTCATGATTACATCGACGTTGCTCAAAACCCTTCGCAGTATAATGTTATAGGGCAGATTCTGGCATTCCGGGTTCATATAACACCGCTGAACAAGGCCAAGCACAGCATCTTCAGGCGTGCTTTCATGTACCGTGGTTATGTTTCCTGCGTGGCCGGAACTTGAACCTTTAAGAAAATCCCAGGCTTCCGCGCCACGAACTTCTGTCATCAGTATCCTGTCTGGATTCATACGAAAACCAGAACGTAGTAGAGAGGCCGAGTTAACAACGATACTTTCACCCTCTGACGGGTAATACAGCTTCACATGGTTTTTATGAAAACGGAATTTTGCCTCATCAGTATCTTCTATTGAAACACATCGCAGATGATGAGGGATGTATTGCAGACAGGCATTTGCAAACGTGGTTTTCCCGGCTCCGGTTCCGGCACAGAACACCATCGTTTTACTTTTAACCAGACATTCAGGAATAAACCGTTCAAAACGATTATCTTTAAACATTAAAGATAATTCGTCCTCTTTATTCCTGAAATCAGCGCCCTGATTTAGCTTCGAGTAGAAACCCTGTTTAACGAATGTTTCATGGTCAATAAAAACACTGGACGGCTTACGAATTGTGATTGATACCGTTTCACGTTCCGTTGCCGGGGGGATGACAATCTGTACGCGCTCCCCAAGGGGGAGCGTGGCAGAGCGCAATGGATATTCTGGCGTAACAGAACCCCCATCATGATAATCAGAAATTGCCCCAGCAAATGACATACAGTCACCAAAAGTCATATTCGTTTGGTGTTGCTGCCATTTACCCCTGACTTTAACAAACAGTTCACCGGGACGATTTACGGCAATCTCGGTTAAACCCTCCACACTATTTAGCCACTGATGAAAATAATCATTCACGATATCGTAAACAATATGGCGATTTTCAGTATTAATATCACCCTGCATTACCTGACCTCTTATCGCATTTTCAGTTTATAGATACCTGAGAAATCCAGATCCTGACCGACAATCAGAGTAATAATCTCCCCCTGATTTTTATAAAGCGTTGGTGGAATATTCACACTGTTAGAAAAGGCTTCACGGGCGATATCAGCAAAAGCCTGTCGGCTGTTTGCGGTATAGTCCGTCTGGTTATCCTTATTGTTTTTAGCGGCTCCACTCGCCCACTGAGCCACATCGGGGATCATGCCAACCATCATAGCCCCGGAAAAACGCTCCCAAAAATGCGTATCAATCCAGCCTGACGCTCCGGCCTCACCTAATGGCCCAGCCGCCTGTGTATCAATCAGCGGAATATCGATAAACGGTGCAGTGCGTGTTCTCAGTTTGGTCGCCATAAGGAATACAGCGCCCTGACCGTGCTGAAGGGAACCGGCTTTATAAATCACATGGGCGGCAGTTCCTTTTTCGATGAGTTTTACATTACCGTTGGCACTGTAAATGTCAGAATTAACCGTGCAGACCAGTTTTCCTGCGAGATCAGAGATAAACTTTCTGTCCAGTGAACAGGGTATGCCCGTATTTTCTGGAATAAATAGATTGGGATCATAGGGAACCCTGGTAATTTTCGACAGCGATACGGGCGCTCCGGCATTAACAGGCTCGACCTCCTGTGTCGTGCTGGTATTACCTCCACCTTTGGTTTCACTGGCTGTTTGTGTTGAGGCGCTGCCGGAACCTCCCGATGCCGCAGAGCTACTGCCACCATAAGACACATCAAGCGCACGGCTGAAGTTATGCTGTACGCTTTCTGGCGCTGCTTCAGCTTTCCCGCTGTTGTTATCCCCTTTTTTCTCTTCCTGCCCGCCCTGCGTCTTTTGGTCAGAATTAAAAGGGTCAACGTCATCGCTTAACCCGGTCTGACGCTTCACCGACCCCGTAGCCACATCACTACTGGCTGGTTTTTCGTCATTACTGGACATTGAACGGATGATGGAAGGGACATAATAGACGGATACCCCAGCAGCCAGCAGAACAAAGGCGGCCACAATGATGATTAGCCCCTTACGTGATTTTTTAAGCTTCTCGATGCCCAGGCTGTTAGCTGGCCGTCCTGAATCCTCCTCTTTATCTGTTTTGTCGGCCTGCTCAAGCTCTTTCTGTCGCCGTTCGCGCAGTTCCCGCTCAATTTCAACGGCGGTGAGAGTTTTATTTTCCTGTTCGCTCACTGGATCACCTCTTTTTCAACTTTCGGAGATACGGTGTCTCCTGCCGGAAGCCGGACTTTGCCAAAGCCCCGATTTTCAACCCCGACAACCTGATTTCCGATACGCAACACAAAACGCTGGTCTACAGGCACACCCACAACGGTAAAACTGCTGCTTTTCTTCACTACCGGATTAGTCAGGGTTTCCTGATCGCCGCTCATGACAAAAATACTCGGGATTTTCTTCAGTGGGCTGAATCCAAACCAGGTATAACGGCCATCGTCATATGCATAATCCGGGCTGATATCCTGGCTACCTTCAGCAACTCGCTTCCAGTACTGCCAGTTGCGCGGAGATTTGGCATTTTCAAGCGCGTTGTTGATGGTTTTTTCTTCCTGTCGCTTGTTGTAAGCCTCAATCCTTTTTTTCTCGATCTCGGCCTGCTCTTTACGCCTTTCCTGCGGGTACTGGTAATTCACAACAAAAGCAATTTTATCCGGCTGGCGAAACGTCCGGGCGTTCAGCTCCATGCTGTAATTGCGTTTTGTGGTACGGACAAACAGGTTTGTTCGCCAGCGTTCCAGATCGGTTTCAGGGTCAAGAGCCACGTTAACGACTTCAGATGACTGCTTTCCGTTCTCGTCCGTGTTGTTGTTCTGCACCGTCTGTTTAACTGGCTTCACTTCGACATAAACAAGATTATCTTCTTTATTCACCGACCATCCCTGGGGGAAGCCTGTTCTGGCACTGATAACAGTTTCGTCGTCATCAAATACCAGTGTGGTTGTATAGCCGACTGCACTGTTAATAACAGTCGTATTTTGAGGGTTATAACTGACAATCTGGTTTCGTGGATCGAAGCGGCTTCCCGATGGCTGTACTGCCGCATTACAAATGTGCGCAGCCATCAGAAGCGCAATTACTAACGCTCCTTTTCTTATTTTCATATTTTCACCCTTTAACTTCTTTATCGCGAACGTAGCTGGTTACAACGAATTTGAGCGGATTATTATTACGTTCACCCGATGCCATTTCGACCTGTGGCTCAATCCGGTAAGTTAGCCGGATATTCCAGTATTCATCATTATTTTGGCCTGTCGCCACATCCCTGACGGTTAGTTTAAAGCGAACATATGCCCCCATATCCTTATCATCAGGACGGGATGACGGGCTGATAATGACAGACGGCTTATCTTGCACGGTAGCCGTTCTTTCAGCTTTTCTGTAAATGACTTTAGGTGAATTACTGCTATTGATTAGAGCATTATATTCAGTTGCCACATTTTCAGCGCTATAGAGCAATACATAATCATAGTCATGCTGAAGACTAAAATAGTTATAACCTTCGCGACGTTTAACGTACTGAGTGATAAAGTATTTTGCCAGCGCTTCATTTTCAGAGAGATTTTCTTTTTTAACAGAAGTCAGTCTTTCAGCAACGCCAGTGACACCATTAATAAGATAAGCCTCGACAACCGTACTCTTTAACGGAAGCGCACCATTCAGGGCAAGCAGCGACAACACACCAACGGCCATCCCAGCAATACCACCAAATTTATATATGCGGTTCATTTTCTCCTGTAACACTACATTTTTCTCTTCAAATGTGGTTGAAGAGTCCGTTACTTCTTTTTTCTTATTAAAACCGGGCAGTTTTAATTGTGGAATTTTAAACCCCATTGCGCATTACCTCTGCTGAATTAACAGGTTCGCTTTTCCCGGAAACCGGAGGTTGTTTGTGTGACGCCTGACAACCAAACAGACAAAGTGTCACGAAAAACGTGATAATTAGTTTCATAGTAAAACCTGAGATTAAAGATGAGTGAGAAAGTAGAGTGGGATTAACTGGTAAAAAAAGACATTATCAAACAGGCAGTAATAAAAAAGATGAAAATAACCATATATAATAAATTATTCACCTACCCTCCATATTTCTTCTTAGCCATTTCGATTGCGGCACTACGCAGTTTTTTTGCACCAATATTTAACCCCTGCCCGGTCAGATTACCCAGCTTACCGGACATTCCCGGAGACTGACCAAGCCCCCCTTTCTGACGACTAATGCCCTTCCATGCGCCAATACCTGCGTTTCTCCCCATGCCAAGAGCACCACGCGCCATGCGGGAAGCACCAAATACGCCAGCACCTATCCCCATAGCAGCAGCCCCCTGCAATGCCCCCTCAACGCCAACACCTGCGAGCTGTGAAGCATAGGTTTTGGCCTGCCAGATAATCCAGGCCATGAATGCACCCGCAACCCCGGCTTGAGCACCGGTCGAGATGAGATTTAGTTCGTCTGCATTTGCTATAGATATGGTCAAGATGCCATTAAGGAAAGTCATTCCCGCTTTAATAGCCAAACCGCAAAACAGAAATATAAAACATGAGCTAAATATTAACTGTAGCCAGCTATTAAACATTTGCCTTAAAAAACCAAAAGAAAGGCAAACAATAAACAATGGCGCAGTAATAGTTAGCATTTTAAGTGTAACTTCAGCAGCAAGATAAACTATAGATGTTAATAGCAGCGCTAATATACCGCCAGCATATGTTAATATCGCCGCAATAGCGCCGTCTGTTTTAACATACGTGGAAGTATCTTTTGACATAAGATATGCTGCAACTTGCTGAACTTTTTCCCAAAGTTCATCAACCCATTTCCAAGGGTCACCTCCTGCAAATGTTTCCTTTAGTCCATCTATAGCCTGATTAGCGCTATCTAGCCAACCGCCCATATTCCTGACAAAAACAAGGATCAGCCAAAAACGAAATAAATTCCAGATAAAATCCTGAACATGAGATTTCTGTTTCCCTACAATTACTGTATAGGCATACCACAATATATAAATAGAAATACCATACTTACCCAATTGATACGCTATTGAAGAAAAGTTATCTAACTGACCAGTCAAAGACTGGTCGAGAACTTTAACAATAACGTCATGGGCGGCTTGGAAAAACCTAGAAGTTGCCATAATGGCTCCTTTTAACTTCCCTCTTTACCCAAAACATCTTTGAATGCGTCTTTAATGTCAATGTGCTTAGGATGCAATTGCTTATATCTAAACAAACCTTCTTTAGCATTTTTACAATTGTCACTATCACTACCAGACTTTTTGCATTCAGCTACTTTTTTAGTTGCTTCGTCTACGTGAGACTGCCACCAGTCTACAGACTTTACCTCTTCACACCCGGCAAGAAAGAATGTAAGCCCTAACGCTGCAACTACTCCATATTTTTTCAAAGTTCCTCCTCAGTTCATTTCATAGCTCTGCTGATCAAACGCTGACTTATAATCAACAATTGGTGTATCCGCATTGACTGCATCCAACTGTTTCTTTTGGAATGCAGCCTCCGACATCTTCATCTTGTATTCTGCAAGATCGCGCTGCTTATCGCGATACATTTCATACTGAAATTTGAGCTTCTCGAACTTCAGGTTCTCCAGAGAGACAGCATTAGTCGCGTCCTGTGTAGCTTTAGTGTCCTTCGCGTTTTTAACCTGATCGATAAGGTCTTTCATCGACTGGTTGTCGCTACGCAGCTTTTCTTCAAGCTGATTACCGTACTCAACCCCTGCCAACTGGGACAGGAATGTCGCCTCACATCCCCGAACCTGGTTACCTGTGTACCCCAGCCCTTTACAGGTATCCGTTACCTTGTAGTCGGAAAGCAGCGATTTAGCCTGCGCAGAGAGCACAGCATCAGGGTTTTTAATGTAGTCATCGATAAATGCATTACCCTGGTCGTAAATCTGTGTTAGTTCCTTACTGACAGACTGTGCGTCCTGAACCAGCCCCTGAACGTCACGGATACCTGTTTTCGTTAACAGCTCGTCCTTATAGGCCGTAAGCTCGTTCTCCCACTGTTTGGCCTCTTTTACCCACTGCGCCGCCGTATCTAACGCTGACTTTGCATCATGCACAATCACCCCGCTACCTATAGCAAAGGCGCTTGCCGAGCAACAGATGAGCGTTGCGGCCAGAAATTGTTTTTTCATCATATTCACCTTAATTAATTCCACGATTGGCACGTTCAAGATAGATATCAATCCAGTCTTCCGGTTTCATCCCTTCTTTCCAGATTTCATCGAACAGCTCCAGCTGCTCCGTAGAAGCACTTAAAATCGGGAGATAATAAGCGGCTTTACCCAGATCTAACTTTGCAAAGGCTGCAAAGTCATCGCGTTCGCCCTGCCGCTGTGGGTTTTTGACCACCATGAACTGACGCGAAAGCGGGTCAATAGCTTTAATTTTGTCAAAATAAAGCTCTTTTACCTGTAGGCCGTCGACATATTCCCCACGCTTGGCTTTAGGATTTGCAAGATAGATATGTGTGGCACACTGTTCACGAACAGCAGCTGCTATCGGCGTTTTAATCAGCTCATCCGGCGACTGCGTAGCGACAACGAGCACCATATCCAGCTTACGTCCAGTCTTGAGTTTGTTATAAACGAAATCCCTGAAAGCATCGTTGTTCAGCCACTGCCAGAACTCATCCATATAAA
Source organism: Citrobacter sp. RHBSTW-00881 (assembly GCF_013728515.1). Classification (NCBI taxonomy): domain Bacteria; kingdom Pseudomonadati; phylum Pseudomonadota; class Gammaproteobacteria; order Enterobacterales; family Enterobacteriaceae; genus Citrobacter; species Citrobacter sp. RHBSTW-00881. The sequence goes on along the minus strand of NZ_CP056271.1, from coordinate 63,356 downwards.
TAATGAGTCGTCGGCCGTCGGCCAGCATTGTTACGCGATAAATCAGATAAAACGAAGCTACCGGGGCAACAACTTTATCATCCAGAAATTCCGTACCATCAACACCAAAAACATCCAGATTGGATACGTCAAAAGTATCTGTGCGATTATCAATGACCCAGCCGTATTCACCTCCCTGTTTCCACGCTTTAAGACGAGCCTTGATACCATGACGCTTAGTTTCTGCATCATCTGGTTCAAGAATAAGCGGAATAAGTTTACTGACAGGGAATGAACGATCTTCCCTTGCCATTAAACGCTCAACTGCATCTGAAATCAGGCCGTTCTGGTAATCATCCAGGGTATTGTTATTAAGCGTACAAATCAGTCTTATCAAATCCTTCATAAAAGCGATGTTACGCTTGGTTGGCTTCAGAGCCGCTGGATTCCACCCGGTCGGTGCGCCACCCTTAACCCGGTAATATTCACCTCCCATAGCGCGAATGCCGACTTCACCCGCCCTGTCTTTATCAAAAAAAACAGTGGTCAGTTTCCTGACCTTTCGGTTAGACGGAAAGGACTCCGGCGCACCGTACTGTTGTACGGCGTATGCTTTCGTCATTAAAAGGACAGTTTTACCTACGTTTGATGTCCCAAGAATTTCCGTATGTCCCAGCGTTGGGTTTTTACCAAAGAAATTCTGGTTTTCCGTGGTCATATGGTAGTTGAGGTGATAAATATCATTACCAGAACCGCGCAAGGTAATTAATCTGTCACCCCAGGTATTCCCTTTTTCTTTCCCTGTAAAGAAGTTATGGAAGCTTTCCATTTCAGCAAAATTAAGACTGCTAAGGGTACACAAGCGAGGGCGCAAGTTATAATTACCCGGTAACTGAGCAAAATACGCAGCCCCAAGACTCAGGGTCGAATATGTGATAATAAGCCCAAGGTCTTCAAGGGTTGTGGTCACTATATTGGTGTCTTTAACCAGACGTTCCGGCGTGTCAGCAAAAACAATCAGCGTCTGGTGACTCTTACCAAAAGAGTTGTAACCACTGGAAACCATATCCAGACCAACATGCAAATCAGCCAGCAATGATTTAGCCGCATCATCAGTCATCTCAAGCTTATCAATCTGATCGTCCAGCGCCTTGATGGAGGCTTGCTTATCCATCGTAGTGAAAGACGATGTAAAGACATATTCAACAGGGAGATACATCAGCGCATCAAAAATTCCGGCGTCCGTCTCCTGAAAGTAATCCTTTATTTCAATGCACCGGAAATATCTGGCGTGATCAGAAGCTGTAATTTGCCCTGCATCGTTACCGAAAAACAAGTCTTTACCGCCAAGATAAGTATAAAAAGGACTATTAGTTACTCTTACCTTTTGAAACTTCCCGGATAGCAGATACTGAAAAAGGGAAAGTTGGTCAGAAAATACCTTGCTATTTTCTTCAAACAAACCAAGACGGCGAGAGTGGAACCTGGACAGATAAGTATCAAGTCTGCCACAAATTTCGTTCATGTCGTTAATGGGTTCATCAAAAATATTTTTATTCCGCTTATTCCTTGAAAGAAAATGTGAAACTTTATCTTCAGCATTGAAAGGCTTATAACAGACTGTCAGATAAAGTTTGTTTTCAAAATATTCAGGCTCAGAAAGAGAACGGTAATAATCATTCATAACCCGGTTAACAAATGGGATTTTACTGTTAAATGAAGACTGAACCTCTTTCTTTACACGAACACGGTGTGTGTAGAACGTCACAGGCTTACCCTCAAAGCTTCGAATAAGCGTGTTGAGTTGGTCTGTCAGTAACGTCAGATCCTCCTCATCAACACATTCAAAGTAAGCGCCGTCAATATGCCAGGTAGCCAGCAAATCACGGCTTTTTGTGACGATTAGATTATCTGTGATATGAGAAGAGTACGGTATCAGCTCCTCAATAGAAGACTGGTCTTTCAGCTTCATAAAATTGTCCACTCTGGAAATATCAACTTCATCATACTGGCTCCCCGCATAATGGACGGCACTGAAGCGTTTGTTTGACAAGGGATGACCTTTGATTACAGTTCGTAGATAAAGCAGGTCAAAGAAACGCTCATCGATCTGTGTTACTCGCTTGATGGCATACCACCCTGGCAATATGAGTGCATACATTGCATCATGAATCCATACACCAAGTAATACAGAAATAAGGCACATTCCAAGGAAGGGGTAGAGCGGAACGCCCAACCCCCGGATTAAAGCGGGGCGTGTCAGCCCTTTGAAAAGAGTACTCATATTTACGCCCCTGAGATTAACTTATGACAACCAGTCCGGTACGTAAGGAGCAATGATAAAGATAATCATCCCGATAATCAGAGGATAAATCCATGTCATATGTTGACGTGCAAACAGCGCAATATATGCAATACCTAAGCAAATAATGGTGATTGCTGGTTTTCTCAAGTCAGTAAGGAAATCAATGATCTTTTGTAAAAAACCGGTAGTCTTTGTAGATACATCATCAGCAAAAGCTGGTTCCGCAACACAAAGCATTAAGGCAGCCATAAAGACAGTGAGTGTTAAGTAACGTTTATTCAGTTTCAACATCGTTTGTTTCCTTTTCATCTGATACGGTGCCACGCATGGCATATTTTGGATAAACAGTAGTTTCTTTTCGCGTAATGTCCTGTGTTGCAGTCTCCTTTCCTATTTCATCCTTAACCGATGGAACAGCCCATACCTTTTTGTTGTCTGGACGGCTATAACCAATACGCTGCGTATAGCTCGTATTATTAAAATTTGATTCAGATTTTTGCCCCGTCACAAAATTTCCAGAGTAATAACAACTAAGAGCGTTTTTTAAACTCCCTCCCCTTTGATAGCAATCAAGCATGATTTTTTCGAATACGGTAAGGTTTGTACACTGCGAGAAAAGTTTTTCTGCATTGACGCCATATTTAGAAAAATTAGTGCTTGTTATTTGCATAAGACCCGTTGAATAACGGTGATTTCTAGCTTCAATTTTTTTTATTATGCTTAGTGCATCCTCCTTAGAACTTGGGAAATAAGAAATTACGCCACTATCACCGGGCTTACGCTCACCTTTCGGTATAATCTCGGCTATAGCATAAGGATTAAAGCCAGATTCAACCCTTGCAACTTCATGAGCAGTATCAGGATGAACGCTGGCGGCGCATTGCATAGCAAGCGCGATAAAAGCTGAGGTAGATAACATTGATTACTCCCGGCCAGAACAGCACGGAACAGATCGGCAGAACGATTACTCTTCGGAGTCGATATCGGCTCCGTTTATGAGTTCATCTATTGCCTTTTGTGAACATGTTTTAATGAGATACTGCACAAAACCAGAGTCAGAAATACGCCTTCCCCGGCGGTAGCTAATCTCAACAGCGATTCGCTCAACTTCATCACGAACGTCAGAAGGGAGATAGAGGGTATTACGTTGAGGCTTGCGCTTGCTTGAAGTCTTTTTTCTGGTAACAGTCATTTTTCTTCCGTTTCATTTTGTGGGTTAAGCTTTTTTCTGTGATGTAGTTGAGCATGGCTATACTTCTCTTCCTTGGATCATCCATCAGCATTATTTCCACCAAACGGGGGGCGTTAGTATGGCTAAGTTGATTCCGTTCTCCTTGTTGTACGTTAAATATTTCCTCATCAGGTACAGGTAACGGCTCTCCACCAAAAGCAATAAACCGCTGAACATAAGGTAATGCGGTGATAGTAGATGAGTGAATTTTTTCAAAATCGGCCTGGATGAAAAGATACCCTGGGAAAAGTGGTAACAGCCTTTCTCTGAACGAGATTTGTTTATCCGGGCGGCGATACTTTTCTGAAATCATAGGGCAGTAGTAAGAAAAGTTATGCTGTTCAAGATGGGAGAAAACAGCAGCAAACCTCGTCGTAGTAAATTGCAAAACGTACCATTTCATAGATTTTTCCTTTCATGCGCTCTCTCGACTCGGATGACCCCGAAGTGGATAAGAAAAAGAAAAAGGACAAATTTTAATCTCGAAGTGACTTTATCAGCTACTTGTGCTGCTTTCAATTCGTTAAGTAGATCTTTCGATCGCCATAACTTCATATCGCACTTTGTTTATGCTGAAAAAATAACAATATTAAGATGATTTATCTTTATATATTACAAAAGACAGATCAAATGATCGTGATGGGATCTTTTCACAGATGACTTAACTAAAATTTTAAGCTGTAGTTGGTTTTTCTTTAAAATGGAGTTCGTGATAAAATAAATCGATCTTATTCAATGAGTTACAAGTGCTTTTGAAATTATCCTAATTTGATACCAATCTTCATCTTTTGTTCGTTCTGGAGCATCGCTTGTTTGATTTGGATGAACTGTTTCATCTGGAGCTGCTGCTTCTGAAGCATTGCAGCACTGTTAAGCACCAGTTCTTTACTTGATGAAGGGGTTCTATCGATACCTTTAACACCAAGATTATCAAGCTTCCACTCGTTACGATGGACTGTCTTCCAGCCATGTTGAACACCATGTTTATCAAGTGCAGGTATTTTTACTTCCTTTTGACCGAGTTTTTTAAGCTTAACAAGATCGCCCTTCTTAACATTTTCTCGTGATGTAAGATCGCCAAAATCAGCCCCCCAGTATGTCTTTTCAACCCCCTTGTTAAGGGTCTTCAGTTTCAAGAAATGCTGCTTCGGCTTCGTTTTATCATGCTGGTAATGGTCATAACCAACATCCACAACCTCATAAACGCCCTTCTGTCGCTTAGGAGCGGTACTGTGAGCATCCCTGATAGACTGATTAAGTCCTTGCTGCTGCCTGTGTGTTGCCTTAACGTCATAACCTTTAAGTTTTAGCTCTTCGCAAAAACCAGTTCTAATCTCCCTTAAATCCTTCTTTCTTATATCGGTACGCTTTCCATCTTCATCACGGATACGGAAAACAACATGAACATGAGGATGGTCTTTTTTATCGTTATGATACCCAAGAACAAAGCGATGGTTTGGATACTTCTTGTGCATCGTTTTTCTGACTGACTCAAGCAAGTCTTCTGGTTTCACTTTTGCAGAGACAGGCGGTGAGAACACGATATTTTGTGTCACCTTTTTATTTTCTTTACCCTTATCGTTCATTACATTTTGAGGGTCGTTTGCACGATCTACCATGTGCTCTTTTGCTTCCTGTATCTCGTCACCTTTCCATACCTGGCCGCTTTCACTCATCACGGGCAATTCTGATTCCCGGCTCATATAGTCAATACTGTTTCTTATCCCTTGTCGGGTGATTGCACCGCCTGATATTTTTACAACCACTTCCTTACTGGCACCCTTTCGGTTGATACGTTCCTGTACGTTACGCTGATAGTTCTTACCACCATTTTTCACTTTATGGGCAAAAGCAGATTTGCGGCCAGCTTCAGAGGATTTACGTTTGACCCGGTATTCTTTATCAACGGAAACGCCCATTATTACACCTCCACCTTATTAGATACAGTTCGACCTTTGCATAACATTATGTAGTTTTCAAACTCACTTTTAAGATTAATGATTTCTGTTTCAAGCTTTTCTGCATCCTGATAGAACCCATCTTTATCAAGAACTCTTGCCTGATCATTAAGGATGATGTAGTGAAAATTCCGGCCTACTTTATCGATAGCATTGCGACACCGATTCATCATAAGAAGTTCTTGATCAAAGAAATCCAGTTCATTATCTAAGGTGGTCTGAATACGGTAGCGGCACTCTCTGGACAAAGTCCATCCATGACGCTTTGCGGCTTTTTCTATTTTATTCCGCTGTTTCATTGTTAAATACATTGTAGTTTTGATAAAATCATTAGTATCTGGCATAAAGTTATCATTATCATCTTCTGTTACTTTGCTTTTAAGTAAAGCACTGGCAAGCAATTTCATGCCTTTAGCAACAGTTAAACCAGGCTCATCTGGATAAATAACCTTCAGACATTCAAGTAGATTATCATGCTGTTTTTCTTCTAGTCTGAAATTAATTTGCTTCATAAATCCTCCAACAAGAACCGACTGTAGGTCACCGGGCAAACGAGTAAAATGCTAGCATTTTGCGGCGTTTGCCCTATCCTGCATCGTTTTGATCTAGCACTAGTCTTGAATTGTGCTTCAGCGTCGAGGAAAAAGCAAAACTGAAGGGCTGTCATGGCTGAAGGTTTCGCTTGTCTACGACCGGAAACATCTCAATGGCTGTGAGCTATGTGGGATAAGGTTCGCTACGCGAACGGTCTGGCAGGGGGCGCAAGCGCTGTCTTGCAGAGTATATAAAAAAGCACCTCCCGCAAACGGGAGGGCTTCGGCGATTCATGACGTGTGAAACTATTCAGGGTCTGGTGTGTCGCCTACCATGCCCTGACGGGCATCACACAACCAGCGGCGTAAGTTGCTCATTCTTTCCCTGTTTGCGTGGCTTGGTCTTTTCCCTCTGTTTCCGGTTAAAACTCTCCAAACCCTCAGCCCTTCTTTATTCGTCCAGTGAATGACTATTTCACCTTTACTGTTGAATGCAAGGGAAAAACGAACCGCACCTTCTTTTTGTTGATCACTGATAAAAGTTAAAAACTCCTGCTTTGTCATAAAACCTCCAATGTTTCATTTACCAGTGAATCTATGCGCTCGTCTTTCCAGCGCTTTTTTGAGCTGATCCATGAACTCAGGGAATGCAGAGAACGGCATGATGGGAAAGACAGGGCGAGCGCCCTTTTCAACAGCCTGTATTGCTGATAGCATACGTTCCGACATTAGATATTCCTCGCGTGGGAATGAGTGTCACGGTATCAGGTTGCTCCAACAACCTGATACCACCTTCTTTTAAAACATCAGTTTTTATTCAAAAGATTAATCACCTCTCTTTTAGCTTCATTCTGCTCCTTCGTTGTGAAGGCAAAATTGAACCATGATTCAATCTCTCTTAAAACGCCTTCTTTTGACAGGCCACATTCGTTGAACCAGAATGTTACGTTCTTTTTAAGTGAGTTAATCGCGCTAAGTTCGTTGTTATCTACTTCGCGAACAGACAAAGTAATGTAACCACGACCCCGGTTTTTTTCTTCGAATGTATGAATGGCAAGAAAAAGTGTTTCTGACTGGATGAAGGATATGCAGTTTATGGTTTCTTTTTTAACGTTTACTGATTTAAAATCGATGGCATAAGTTTTCATTTTTACTCCCGCCCGTTTGGGCTACTGGATTAAGGCAAGGAATCATTCCTAACCAACAAATTCAGTATACCATCATATGATGGTAATGCAATTATTTTAATCCCTTTCTTTTAGAATTTCTCCACGCTTTACAAGTTGGTAAACAGGATGTTCATCAGCCAGGAGTAAAAGCATTTCATAAGTACCGGCTGCTAAACCGCGTGAAGTTTTTCCGGTAGTTTCTTTAGCCTGCCATGCTGACAAAGTGAAGCCAAAACGATCTGCGGCTTCCTGCTGTGTAAATCCAGCTTTAATGCGAGCGTTTTTCACCTCTTCCGGCGTTGGTTTATCAATCATATTTTTTCACCTTCAACAATGTATCGACACAAAATTGCAATAATATTGGGTCTTCAATTTCATTCTTTACCCTATCAAATTCATCTTTGAAAAAAGACTGCTGATAAACAATCTTTTTTGTTGTTTTCTTTTCAGATTCTTTTGCTCTAACCTTCATCAGTTTTTCCAGCTCGATGAAGATGCGTCCTGAATCTTCAGAAACAACAATTCTGTATGTAACATTACCTTTGTTTTTTCTGTCACTCAGTATTTCATCCATTATAATTACCCTCATAGTTGTTTAATTAAGCCGGATAACTTTACGAGCTGATCTATGTCCAATCCCCGAATCAGGACTTCATAACCATCACCACGCTCTGTCACATGCCCATTCAAACCATTTACAGCTTTAAACCCTGTTAACGTTCCGTGCCAGTTTTCAAGCTTAACAAGTTGTGACAACATGCCTTTCAGTATTTGCCTTTCTTCCCGCTCTTTCTGTAGTTTCTTCTCATACTCTCGCGAAGTTTCAACATCCTGTAATGCATTTATAAGTATTTTCTTTTCAATATCTGCGGCTATCTCTACGGGGTTACGCTGTGGTGATACAGTGCATGTATGACATGGACTACGCCAGTTACGGCTATCCACGCTGCCTATGATAGCTAACCTTCCTTTGTCCATTCGAATGTGTACAGAATAATTTTTAAATCGTGGCGACGTTAGTTTTATACGATATTGACAATCATCCAGCAGGTTTACGCGCCAGCCGTTCCCCAGGATACGGCAGACGATTTCAAAAACAGGCCGATAGAGCAAGAAAAATGATTTCATAAACTCACCTTTAAAGTGTTGGGGGCTTTCGCCCCCGTTTTAACTATGCTCTGTTTTCTACTTTCTGCCTGCCAGCTGCTTTACGCTTCCCGGCAGTGCCGTACATCTCGCGGATTTCATCAATACTGTGTTCTTTTCGGTTCCAGCGGCTCTTATGTTCTTCAGGACGGTAAAACCACTGTTTTTTCTTCGCTGCCCATTTGCAACCTATTTCTTTCAACGTGTCTTTATGTTCGCGAGTTTCCCCACTAATCCAGATCCAGTTGCCTATAACTTCATAAACTAAACCTGATAACCCGGTGAGTACGTTCAACACGCTTTCCATATCGTCACCGTAGTTATAGTGTGCGTTTTCATCGGTGCTCTGAAACGAATTAATTTTATCGATGTTTGCCATCAGAAAATCAAAAGCAGCGTTTACAGCTTTCATCAGTTCAGCGCCTAACGGATTACGGTCTGGATGATATTTTAAAGCCGCTTTTTTATATGCAGCCTTGATATCCTTTTCAGTCAATTCACCAGATAAACCAAAGACGTTTAATGCTTCCTGAATGTTCATGCTTTTCTCCCGCCCGTTTGGGCTGCTGGATTAAGGTAGGGAGCCATTCCCAACCAACAAATTCAGTATACCATCATATGATGGTAATGCAATTGTTTTTGATTGCTTTGTAGTGTAAAGACACTATAAAGACAGCGAATGCTTTACGCTGTTGAACCGTGTTTCAAAGAGGCGCGAACTGTGTCACATTTTGCATACTCGTTACATCGCGCCGGGGACGTTCGCCAGTATTGGCGAACCAACAAGCCTGGATATGAGCAATAACCTCCTCTCCCCTGCTAAGCCAATTTCTGACTATCAGACGGCGTTTAGCCTGTCGCAGTTAGCGCGTGAGCTGGCGAACGGTACGCCGGGGCAGTGTGAAGCACTGGCGCGGGGCGCTGTATCTGCGCGTTATGAGGTGCGTTAGCAGCGCATTACGTGGCGAGTAGCTGAAACCAATTGATGCCTGACGAACTCTGACAGCAAAAAAACAATCAGGCCGCCAGCTGCTGGGCGACAATAGCCAGCAAAAAGTAACTGGCCATCATTGCCGGTCGTAAAATTTTGCTGGCATCCCATGTAAGCGGAGTTCACTCCTGGTCAATTTCCAGCTTGTTACGTTAAACGAGCTGTATGCTGTTCTAAGCGGGTTTACCCCGTTCTGCTGAACCCTCGTCGGGGTAAACTCACTTAAAACGCCTCTGAGGGCTTCTGAGTGCGTTTTAGTGCTGGATCTAAAAAGGATCACTCTACGATCCTTTCCCGTTTTTTACGCATAACTTAAAAATCATCTTACTTTTAAGTTATCTTTGCTCAATGTATCTCTTTGATTTAACAGTTTAAAACATCTCTTTTTTTTGAGTTAAAATTCTTCTCACCTTTTCTCAGACCTAGGTGATCGAGAGACGGCACCGCTCGCCGCAGTCTTTGGCTGAGGCGTACCGCAGGAGCATAGCGACGAGGAACGAACAGCCAAAGCGAGGAAGCGGAATATCTGCTGCTCTGACAGAGAGCACGTACACTCAATGGCTAAAATATGAACACCTTATGTTTTGCTCCAACTTCCGAAGGTTAGAAGGATCTATCCTCTGGGTTTATGCTGAGTTATCCACAGGTACTGTGCATTAAAAGCCTTATATATATTTTCTTTTCTTAAAGATCTTAAAGAATTAGAGGTTTTTAATTATCTGATATATATAGGAAAAATAAGCTAAACATGATGGTGGATGCGACGAAACATGATGATAAATGCGATTAAACATGATGGGAAATGCGACGAGGCATGATGAAAAATGCGTTTTACCATGATGGAAAATGCGACGAAACATGATGGAAAATGCGACGCTATTAACAGCTTGATTTAAAAGCTTCATATCTGAAGATCTTTGTATGTGAAGTCATCAAGGCGTGCGTTTTATGAGCACATTGGCTGGAGCCTGTCTGGTTTAGCTGAGTCGCTAAGCGGACAAACATGATGATAAATGCGAATAAACATGATGGAAAAAATAACTTCATCATGTTAATGTGGCTACTCTTTAGTGAGAGGTTTTATGAGAATAAAAGTTATGAAAAATGTAACTGAAAAAACGAAGATTCGTCACAGGAACGAAATAAATAAAACTCTGGCTCAACTTCCATTGGCAGCCAAAAGGGTTCTGTGTCTGGCCTTGGTTTATGTTGATCCAAAAAAAGAAATGAGAATGGGGCAGACCTTTAAAATTCGGGCTGATATGTACGCAAAGATAGCCGGAATACATCCTTCTGTTGCTTATAAGCAAGTCAAGGAAGGTGCTGAATTGTTAAATGTCAGTAAACTTTCCCTTACGGGGAATGATATGAAGGAATTAGCAAAGGAACTTGGTCTTCCAAATTCAAAAAACATCGACCGCCTTGACTTATCGATTACTGATTATTGTGCATATAACCAAAATGAGGGATTTGTAATTCTAAGATTTGGATACACTATCACGCCTTATATATCAAGATTAATTGGGGCGGAAAATAAATTCACAACACAACTAATTGCGTCCTCATTAAAATTGAGAGGGGAGTATTCGTGGTCATTGTATCAGTTAATTAGGAAGAATTACTCAACGTTTAAAGGGAAAAATTCATTTAGCCTATCTCTGGAAGAGTTGAAGGATGAACTTATTGCTTACAATATTGATGATAATGGAGATATTATATATAAGTATCCAGAGTACCCTATATTCAAGCGAGAGGTAATAAATAAGGCCATCAAAGAAATAAAAGAAAAAACTGAGGTGACTTTCCTGTCTTGCGTTGTCGATGAAAAAGAAGGAAGGAAAGTTAGTAAGTTACGATTTGAATACGCTATAGATGAAGATAAATTTGCCGAATCAGGCTCTGATTTTCCTATAGAGTTATTTGACGATGATGATTCTGCTTTTCTTGAGGAGTTTGATAGAAAAGTACCACCCAAAAAGAAATGAGGTGAGTTATGGCTAAAATCTATGATTTCCCGCTGGGCGCAGAGCGAGACAAACTAAGGCATGAAATTGACAGGGAACGTAAAAAGCAACGTAGAGTAAAAACGGGCAATCCGTTTATCCGACACGTTAAATGGTTCTGTTTTTATCTTCGCCTTGTCACAGCTGGCGCACTGCATGTAGTTTCTGTTATTACCCTGGCTGTATTGGGGGCTTTCAGTAAGGCTATTTTCTGGATTGGCGGGATGGTTTGTGTCGTCACATGGTTTCACCTTGAGCGCCAGTTCTGGACGCCACATAATTTCACGATCCCTGTTATCGTAAGCCTGTGGGGATTGAGTTTGTTTGCCACTCCCCTAATGGAGATGATAAACAAAAAAATGCCGTGGTATCGTCTCCTGGTTCCTGATGCGAAAGAAGCAAGCACGGAGACACCTGATGATGAGTCGCGGTGAACCAGTCGCAAGCTGCCTGCTTGCACTGTGCATGTTTGCCTTATACCATCGGTTTAGCATAGTGCGCGATGTGAGTTCTTTTCAATGCGATGCAGGATAGGGCAAACGCCGCAAAATGCTAGCATTTTACTCGTTTGCCCGGTGACCTACAGTCGGTTCTTGTTGGAGGATTTATGAAGTTTGATGTAAAAGAGTTTATTGATGATAAATACGCAAAAGCTATTAATATTTTAAAGGAAAACCTCAAAGAAAACTATCATGTTTTTTATGGGATCAGATTGAGTGAAATTCTTTTTCCTGCCAGTGAGTATGGCTCTGATGCTTTCTTTAAAGAATTTGAATCAATTAACAGTGTAATACTACCATTAGTAATCTTTGATTTAACACAACGCAAGCCAATGATGATTATCAGCTTCGATAAGATATCTGATGCCAGTTTGTTGGCAGGGACGGGTATTGTGGTTCTTGAATGTATGGCTCTGTCCGATCTTCTGACAAATGATAATATTGCTATTTTATATAAAATCTAAGAATCTTCTCTCAGTTTATACTTTCTGCTAGGGTCACCAAGTGTTATCGAGTTTAGTTCATGTGAGTAATGGTGTGTATGGTAATGCGCTGGATTTTTCAGATAATCGGGGAATGATATTATTTTCCCGCAACTAATTGCAGAATAGAACCAGTTACGGAAAGTTTTGTCATTTGTTTTTAGTGCATGTTTTGGAATAAAAACTAATTTAATACTGGAAACGTAATTGACAGGATTAAGTATAGTATATCTGTTTTCTACAAACTCTTTTAAAGCATCTATAAATTCATATTCTGATGTATAAATTTCTGTCTTATTACTAGGGCGTTTTATCTGGAATATGAATGAATAGTAGTTCTGGTCAAGTATTTCAACGGTGTTTGAATTTATGCTCAGTTGTTCAATAACCGCTTCTCGTTTATACTCTAATTTGTCTCTGACAGATTGATATACAACCATTGCTGCATGATGTGAACCACCACTGTTTGAAGCTACATAGCGGTCAAGCCAGGAGTAATATGTAACATTGATAGAATCGCGAGGGTTGAAACCTTCATGCTCAATGTGCCATATATTATCCTCCCAGTCTGAAATGTTTTCAGCTTTCAGGTTTTTGGCGGGATACATCCCCTCCCCCCATGAGTAAAGGTTTTTGAACCAACTACCATTTATTACCTTGTTCCATCCACAACCGAAACTTTTCGAGGCAGTCAGAGACTGTAATTTGTTAAAATCGAAATCCAGAGAGTGTTTTTTATCTGTAGTTATTATGTTACTCAGAATCTCAGCCAGATCCCTGTCAATATATCTCAGTGAGTATTCGCTAAATATATTTTCAAGCTGCAATATGGTGTCTGCATCCGCTGTAGGTTCAACTAACTTAATATCAGCAAGATTTTTAAACGTTGCAGCGGTCAGCTTATGGTGATCTGTCAACCTGTAGAGTTGACAGATTAATTCGGTTAAATATCTCATAGATTATCATCCATGCTTCTATGGTTAGAATTTTGCTGATTCCAGTAACCAGTGGTTTTTCTGGTTTTCGTCCAGATTATCAAATGCGGCCAGCGCTGCCTTTAGAACGGTTGTCCTGCTCTGTCCTGTTCTGATCGCCTCAGCCTCTAGGATATCGTCAAAGGCTTCAGAAAGCCGGAAATTAACCAGCTTCGCTTTACCTGGTGTTGGCTTCCTTGTGGCTCCAGAGATAAAGCGTGCTGTTTCTGCGTTTGTTGCCTGTTCTTCTGTCGCCGGAACGGTTGGCGTTTTCAATTTTAAAACCATACAAAATCCTCATTAAAGACACTATCTAAGTGTAAATACTATAGTGTCTTTATGTTGTCTTTACAATGTAAATTTCTATGTATTCGATTGAAATATTTAGATTATCCCTATTTCCTGGGCGACTAATTCTATCTGTGCTTTTGCTGTTGTCAGACTGGAGGCGCGGCTTACATCATGTACCCCTGCCCCTTCATTGCAGGCGCTTTCAAACACATCCAATTCTGACATGCGGTTTTTTAGTGGCTGTATCCAGACGTCGTCTGAGCGTAATAATTTATCCAGCTCAATAGCGGCTTTTCTGTGGCGTGGCTTGCTTGGGTTTATTCTGGTAAGTAATACCCAGGGTTGCAGGGCTGCGTTTGATTTCTGAGCCATGCGGACTTTCTCGGTTACGCTCGTCAGTGTTTCACTTTCAAAGTCAGATGACGCTTTAACCAGAGTTATCATGATATCTGACACAGTCAGTGCGCTACGGAACTCAAGGCTGTCATGTCCGGGGCAGTCAACGATCAGAACATCGCACAGCTTGCTCAGGCGGTTAATCTCTTTGCTTACATTACCGTATGCCTCGTAGACTGGTACTGTTGGGAGGCTATTCTCCCTGCGTTTTTCATTCCAGCTGATAAGGTCATTGTTCTTATCGGTTTTAAGGATGATTACCGATTTTTCTCTGTTTGCCAGCATAGATGCTGTGTTAGCTGAGTAGGTGCTTTTCCCTACCCCGCCCTTATCTGAAACCACCAGTAAAATTTTTCCCATTTCCGCATCCTCGTATTTACGATGTAAAGCTTTTCATGTCTTTACGGTGTCTTTAACTTATAAAGATATAGGCGTCTTTATAGTGTCTTTATACTCTTTATGTTTTACGATGTAAATAGAGTATAAAGATAAGTGTGTCTTTATGTGTGCTTTACATGGTAAAGCTCATTATGGCTTTACGTTTGATTTACACCGTCTTTCTGATGTAACTGTAGGTGACGTGGTCACATAATGAATCATTTCTTTGGTTCGGTTTGAGTATACCTTCCTCGTACCACTGCAAGCTGGTACTGTTTAAACACACACGACACACTTAAACAGAACCGGTTCTCAAAAATGACCCAAACAGTACCGACCTGCTTTGTTCGCGCTTATCTTCGTGCCTCCACGTCCGAACAGGATGCATCACGAGCACGTAGCTCTATCGATACTTTCGCCACTGAGCACGGGCTGGCCATCTGTAACTATTATATTGAAAATGAGTCAGGTTCACGCCTGGAACGTCCTGAGCTTTTCCGGCTGCTGAAAGACTGTCGGCAGCGCGACATCTTACTTATTGAAGATGTTGACCGCCTTTCACGACTGGCCGGGAATGACTGGATCACGCTCAAGAAAATGATTGCCAGGAAAGATATAAGAGTCGTGGCCGTTAATGTTCCCACTACCTGGCTGCATTTATCTCCGGGGCTGACCGATTTTGATAACCGGATGTTTTCGGCCATCAATGACATGCTGCTCGATATGCTGGCCGCAGTGGCCAGACGCGACTATGAGCAGCGGCGGGAACGCCAGAAACAGGGGATCGCCAAAGCAAAAGCTGAGGGCAAATACCAGGGCAGAAAGGTTAACCAACATCGCTATGATGCCATTAACCGGCTGCTGGCCAGCGGCAGCTCCTGGAGCCAGGTTCAGAAGACCATCAATTGCAGTCGTGGCACCATTAGCCGGGCGATTAAACAGTGTCCCCCAGTTACAGCCCTCCCCTCTCTTTCCGGGCAGTCTGAGAGTGCTACCGCATTTTCCGTGACAGCCACACTGTGGGTGCCGGTGCAGAACGGCAGCAAATTTACCCGTGGGAAGAAAAAGGTCAGAGAAGATATTGCCTGGCTGGTTGAGTGCGACTATGACGGAAAGGTGTTGGACAACAATGAGTACAGCCTGATTTTTACGTATAGCGATGAGGCCGATTTGAAAGAGCAGATTGACGAACTTTTCGACGAGATATACCGCACAGCTGAGATACGTAACTGCGTGGTCGATGATATGACGCTAACCAATGATGCAACTAATCAGGGCTGGAATGAATACGATGGAGGTTGGCAATAATCTATTGAGAGAAGCCTAAACCAAAATTCCCGCCAGTTCCAACACTCAAAAAAAACACTCATATACTCATTTACACATAAAAAACACATTTACTCATTTGTGTTTTTGTGTATAATTAAACTCAAATGAGTAAACACACAAATGAGGTTTAGACATGAAAATTATCGCGTTCCTCAACCCTAAAGGTGGCTCCGGTAAAACGACTGCAACAATCAACGTCAGTAGCTGCCTTGCCAGTTCGGGTAAAAAAATTGCAGTTGTAGATACAGACCCACAGATGAGCCTGACTAACTGGAATAAAGCAGAGAAAGCAGCATTCGATGTTTACACCGCAGCATCAGAGAAAGACGTTTACCAGGTAAGAAAAGATCTGGCTGAATATGACTTTGTGATTATTGATGGAGCCGGTTCTCTGTCAGTTATTACTTCCGCAGCGGTGATGGTCAGCGACCTGATTATCATCCCGGTAACACCCAGCCCTTTGGATTTTTCCGCTGCCGGTTCTGTCGTCACGGTACTGGAAGCCCAGGCTTATAATCGTCCGGTAGAAGCTCGATTCCTCATCACACGGAAAATCGAACAAGCCACCATGCTTAACGTTCTGAAAGATAGCATTGCTCAGACGGGTATTAAGCCGTTTAAAACTGCGATCACACAACGCCAAAGTTACGTTAAATCCGTCATGGAGGGTGAGAGCGTTTTCGATACCAACGATGGAGCAGCAAAGGGCGAGATAGCCATTCTGACGCGAGAAATACTCGAATCATTTGAGTAAAAACTCATATACTCATTTCAGCATATTAGAGGTTATGTATGGCACTAACTAAGCAACATACATCAAAAACAATGAGTTTCGGTGAGCATCGAGATCTTGAAAAAATCGTCAATAGCACACCCACGGGAAAGCAAAAGAGAGTCAACGTTAACTTTGATGAAGAGATACATACCCGCTTCAAAGCTGCGTGTGCAAAACAAGGTACATCTATTACTGATGTGATAAAGGATTTGGTCGATAATTGGCTGAAAGAAAATGACAAGTAAGGTAATGACTCCAACTTATTGATAGTGTTTTATGTTCAGATAATGCCCGATGACTTTGTCATGCAGCTCCACCGATTTTGAGAACGACAGCGACTTCCGTCCCAGCCGTGCCAGGTGCTGTCTCAGATTCAGGTTATGCCGCTCAATTCGCTGCGTATATCGCTTGCTGATTACGTGCAGCTTTCCCTTCAGGCGGGATTCATACAGCGGCCAGCCATCCGTCATCCATATCACCACGTCAAAGGGTGACAGCAGGCTCATAAGACGCCCCAGCGTCGCCATAGTGCGTTCACCGAATACGTGCGCAACAACCGTCTTCCGGAGCCTGTCATACGCGTAAAACAGCCAGCGCTGGCGCGATTTAGCCCCGACGTATCCCCACTGTTCGTCCATTTCCGCGCAGACGATGACGTCACTGCCCGGCTGTATGCGCGAGGTTACCGACTGCGGCCTGAGTTTTTTAAATGGCGGAAAATCGTGTTGAGGCCAACGCCCATAATGCGGGCGGTTGCCCGGCATCCAACGCCATTCATGGCCATATCAATGATTTTCTGGTGCGTACCGGGTTGAGAAGCGGTGTAAGTGAACTGCAGTTGCCATGTTTTACGGCAGTGAGAGCAGAGATAGCGCTGATGTCCGGCGGTGCTTTTGCCGTTACGCACCACCCCGTCAGTAGCTGAACAGGAGGGACAGCTGATAGAAACAGAAGCCACTGGAGCACCTCAAAAACACCATCATACACTAAATCAGTAAGTTGGCAGCATCACCCGAATTTCGATACGCATGGTTGGAAGCCCCAGCGCTTCGATTCCCAACTGCGTCCAGATTGGAGCGCGGTCGGGCATGTAGTGGCGATACAGCTTGGCCATTGTTTCGTTGATCACGGGAGGGAATCCACCGACGTGATAGGAATTGACGTGGACCACATGCGGCCAGCGTGCTCCGGCGGTCGCGAGCGTCCGTTCCACGTTCTTGAACGCCTGCTCGATCTCTTCCTCAATCGACTCCGGAATGACGAGATCGTCGTTCCATCCGCCCTGTCCGGAGATCTCCACGCGGTCACCAATGCGCATTGCCTGAGAATAATGAAGCGCGTCATGCAGGCGCGTCCCGTATCCGGGGGTGATGAAGAATGAAGGTGTTGTCATGAGTTTGCCTTTGATGAGCCAGGTCAACGCGGCTGCAAGTGACCGTATGCATGCAGAAAGAGATGCAGGGCGTTCGGCACTAGCGCGCCGGCTGCGGTGGAGGGCTTTATTCCACGTCTTCTACGGTGAGGTCCCGGCCGTTGAACTGCACGGTCTCCCCGGCTCGGGCACCCTCGATCGCTTCGAAGATCGGCGCCATCGTGGAAATGCCCATGAGCTCACGCCCCTGACAGGTAAACTTGCTCGTTGACACCGCGATCACAAAGTGGCGGCCGGACAGCTTGACGACAGCGCCTTCGTTGACGGCCAACTTGGGGCCGAAATCGATCGTCCTGAGCTTTTCGAGTTTATTGGCGTAGTCATGGAGCGTGTCATCGAGCGCTTCAGCGAAGTCGCTCGCGACCTCGGCCTGAGCTAGTTCGTCGTTTTCGATCGGTTCGCTCCGATCGAGCCGAGCGGTAGAGACATAGTCCAGGTAGTTTTCGCGAGCGCTGTGCAACGCTGCTGTCTCCAGCAAGAGCATAGTTTCTCGTATGTGGTCCTTGTTCCAGTCCATAATCACCTCCTAATTTTCGATGTTCTTAAAGTTCAGCCTGCAGATGTGTGGGCCAGGAAGGCCAGCCTTTCCGGCTAAGCGACACCGCTATTCGTCGCTGATGACGTCTTCGCCCTGGTATGGAACCCTGATCAGCCGAGGATCTCGAATGATGCTCGTGACGAGCCAGACATATTCCTGCTCGGCGGTATCGAAGCCGAGGATGCTGAAGGATTGGCCGAAAGGGCATGGCGGGAAGTCTGGAAAGCCCTCGCGCAGAACGTAACGCTCGGGATCGCTGTGAAACTCGCTCTTGTAGACTTTCCGTAGTCCGTGCTTGCTCGGCGCGTCCTGGTCACCTGCCGGTGCTGTTTCCCGATGCGCCACAAGGCGCTCGGACAAGTCGCGGGGGCAGATTTCGTGGAACACGTCGAAGGCGTCGATCAACAGGCCTTTATGCTCTGTCGCCGGATCGGTGATCGCGTAGATGTTGGAGGCATCTTCGCCGTCGTCCCCGCTCTCGAGGCGCAACGCCGCATCGACGCGAATGCTGCATGCATCGAGGGTTGACCCTAGTTCGAGATCGACGAGATTGCCGTCCTTGACGCGGTATTCGCGGTCATAGCCTTTGGCGATGAATGACTGGACTGCTTCTAGAACGTCGGTCACCTGGGAGGTCATGGAAGCACCTTCATCTTGAACTGGATTGGACACGCTCGCGCACAAAGCGCGCTGTGACTCGGCGGACGGAGAAGCTCGCGAAGTGCGTTACTCATAGCCACTTGGCCTTCTTGAAGCGCATGAATAGGAGAAGGCAGAACACCGCTATCACTCCGAGCACGACGAAGTAGCCATATGGCGTGTCCAGTTCCGGCATGTGCTTGAAGTTCATGCCATATATTCCGGCGATCGCCGTCGGGACCGCCAAGATCGCCGCCCAGGCCGCGAGCTGGCGAGTGACCACACCGATCCTTTGCGCTTCCAGAAGGCTGCTGGCCTCGAAGACCGTGGACAGGACAAGCAGGAGGCCGTCGACCATGGACTGCACGCGGTGGACATGGTCCGCGACGTCGTGGAAATATGGTGTCATTTCGGCGCTGATGCAGGGAAAGTGGCCGCGAACGAGCTTTCGCACCAGCTCGGCCATAGCCCCGAGCGTGCGCTGGAACCGCGTGAGTTCGGACCTTAGTTCGAAGATTCGCGCCACCTCTTCTGGCTCGAGGAAATCGTGCAGCGACCGTCGCTCCATCGCCAGGACGTCGTCCTCGATCATTTCGAAGATGGGCAGATACTGGTCGACCACTCGGTGCAAGATCGCGTGCAGCACATAGTCGACACCCTTGCCGAACTGCGTCGGCGATGCCTCGAGTTGCTCCCGAAGTTTGCCCAGCGCTCCGGCATTGCCGTGCCGCACGGTGATAAGGTGATTGTGACCGGTGAAGATCGCCATCTTGCCGTAGCTGATCCGGTCGCCGACCAGCTCGGCGGTCTGGGCGACGACGTACAACTCATCGTTGTAGACCTCGAGCTTGGGCGGGCACAGCGGGTGCATGGCGTTGTCGATCGCCAAAGGATGGAGGTTATACGTCGTCTGGATCGCGCTGAGTTCGTCTGCGGTGGGCTCGCTAAGCGCGATCCAGCAGAAGCCCGAGCGATTCTCGTTTAGTTCGACGTGCTCATCGAGCCTGATTTCACGGACTCGCTTACCTTCGTTGTAATAATATGCGGCGATAATGGTCATGCAGGCCTCGCAGGAATTCGCAGGCCACGCTGTACAGCCGGTCGCGCCAGCCCGCGTTCGAGCCATGCCTGCACGTTCGAATAGCTGCTTAGGCCGAGGATGTCGCCCGCTGCGTAGAATTCGACCAGCGCATTCACCCAGCCAAACGTCGCAATGTCCGCGATCGAGTAATCATCGACAATCCATTCGCGGCCCTCCAGCCGGTGATCCAGGACCCCGAGAAGACGCCTGGATTCATCAACAAAGCGCTGCCGAGGTCGCTTGTCCTCATAGTCCTTGCCGGCAAATCGCAGGAAAAAGCCTAGCTGTCCGAAGGTCGGCCCAACGCCCGACACCTGAAAGAACACCCAGGCCAGAGTCTCGTACCGCTGGGCGGGTGTTGTTGAGATGAGCTGCCCCGTCTTGTCGGCCAGATAGATGAGGATCGCACCGGTTTCCCATATGCCAATGGGCTGGCCGTCAGGGCCAGCCGGATCGATGATCGCGGGTATGCGGCCGTTGGGATTCAACGACACGAACGCTGGATCCTTCGACTCGTTGTTCGAGATGTCGACGAAGTGGGGCTCATACGGCAGGCCAGTCTCCTCCAGCATCATCGAGACCTTGACGCCGTTGGGCGTGGGGGCCGCGTATAGTTGCAAGCGATCCGGATAAGATGCTGGCCAGCGCTGCGTGATGGGAAAGGAGGAGAGGTCTGTCATATCTGGATCCTGGCACTGCGACGGCGGCTGAATGGAATGATCTGCTTCAAGGCCGGGTTCGACGACCGCGTCGATTGACGCGGTCGTCGGAGGTTGCGAACCGGATCGGCGCGGCACTAACGGCAGCGAAGCCTGTTCCGCTGCAGCCCCGGCCGCAGGGCTCACATCGCCGGCCTCATGCCGCTTTGGAAGAACCCAGTCGGGACGGACGAAGTGGCAGGTGTAGCCGCCCGGCCGCTTCTCCAGATAATCCTGGTGATCGGGCTCGGCCTCCCAGAACTCGCCGACCGGCTGGACCTCGGTCACCACTTTGCCATCCCACAGCCCCGAGGCATCCACATCGGCGATCGTATCCTCGGCGACGCGCTTCTGCTCCTCGTCGACATAATAGATGCCCGACCGGTAGGAGAGCCCACGATCATTGCCCTGGCGGTTCAGCGTCGTCGGATCGTGGATCTGGAAGAAGAATTCCAGGATGTGCCGGTAGCTCGTCACTGTCGGGTCGAAGACAATCTCGATCCCCTCGGCATGCGTGCCGTGATTACGATACGTGGCGTTCGGAATATCGCCGCCCGTGTAACCCACACGGGTCGAGATGATGCCGGGCCGCTTGCGGATCAGATCCTGCATGCCCCAGAAACATCCTCCTGCGAGAACAGCGCGCTGATGCATGTTAAGCCTCCTCTACTTGATCGAGATATTCACCGTATCCCTCGGACTCCATCTCGTCGCGCGGGATGAAGCGAAGGGACGCAGAGTTGATGCAGTAGCGCAGACCGCCGCGGTCGGAAGGACCGTCCGGGAAAACGTGGCCCAGATGGCTGTCGGCGTGTACCGACCTGACCTCCGTCCGGACCATGCCGTGTGCACTGTCCCGCACCTCGTTCACGTTTGCCGGAACGATCGGCTTGGTGAAGCTGGGCCAGCCAGTACCCGAATCGAACTTGTCCGTTGAAGCGAACAGCGGCTCTCCCGACACTATGTCGACGTAGATGCCAGGCTCCTTGTTGTCGTTGTGCTCACCCGTGAAGGGCCTTTCGGTCCCCGAATCCTGGGTAATCCGGCGTTGCTCGGGGGTCAGGCGGTCAACTGCTGCCTGTGACTTCTCAAACTTCATGATAGTCTCCAATAATTAATCTAAATAGATGCGCGGAATAGTAGATCACTGAAAGGGAACTCAGCCCGGATTGTGCGATCTGATCAATCGCCAAACCAACCAAAACCACCAACCGGACTGAGCGATGCCGATCATAGCACCAATACCCCGTGGCGAACGAGGGGTCCGCTTGGAAAAAGGAAATTATCCTACTATAAGGGCTTCCCCGAACAGTCAACGCCGGTTTTTAATTTCTGTCTGTTCATCAATGAAAGGCAAGGGATAAGACTGCGCTACTATAAACGGTCATGCTGAATCGCTAGTGATTCGGACCCTGATGAAAGACGCTCGTGAGATCCTCCTTCGTTAATCGGATAGTGATATCCAGTAGGATATGCAGATACTTCTCACGGGGGTCTAACCCTTTACCATCAACAATTTACAGTTCAGTTACTACTCAGTTAAATTTTTCATGTTGTTGAATACAGTCTGAAGTCATCGCCGTAATGTAATGATGCCCAGCACAACCTCGCATTCTTGGCGGCGATTGCAACGACAGCACGCCAGTATCCCCGCCTACCAATCAACGAGCAGACCCAACGGCTAAACGGGTCCGTTCTATTCTCTGCCCCTACCATTACAGAACGGGCTCCCTGGACCAGTAGGGTTCGCAGATAGGCATCACCCGCTTTTGTTATCCTGCCAAGCTTTGATTTTCCGCCACTACTGTATTGTGATGGCGTTAGCCCCAACCAGGCTGCCAGTTGGCGCCCGTTCTTAAAATCATGGGCATTGCCAATACTGGCGACCAGCGCACTCGCTGTGGTGGGCCCAACACCTTTCAGTTCCATTAACTGCTGGCTGCGATGATCTGTTTTGGCCACACGAGATAATACCCTGTCATATTCGGCGATTTTCTCTTCAATATTAGTGACATGTGTCAATAGATCATCAATGCACAGCCTAACCTGTACTGGCAGAGTTTCCTTCTGGTCAGAAACAACATGACGCAGAGCATCAGTGCTTTGTGGGGCAATAACCCCGAATTCAGATATCAGGCCCCGAAGACGGTTATACGTTGCTGTTCTTTCCTGGATAAATCCCTGTCTTGTCCGATGTAAGCATTGCATTGCCTGCTGGCTTTCGTCTTTGACTGGTACAAAGCGCATATGCGGCCGCTGCACTGCCTCACAAATAGCTATTGCATCAGCTGCATCATTTTTCCCGGTCTTACCCGCCATGCGATAGGGTGAGACAAATTTCGGAGCCATCAACCGGACATCATGGCCATACTGCCTGAATAATCTTGCCCAATAGTGGGCACCCGAGCAGGCTTCCATTCCAATGACACAGGGAGGTAAACCTGCGATGAGTTCAGAAAGTGCTGCACGCGACACCTTGGGTTTAACCAGAACAGCTTTACCATTTTGGTCAATGCAGTGAACAGCAAACACATTTTTAGCAAGATCGATACCGACAGTGGTGATGGTCATAACGAATCCCTCTGGGTCAATGTTTATCCTATGATTGCACGAAAGTTAATCAGGCGCATATCTAGGGGAAGTCCCTTCCATTCGCTAAGCGCATTTTTTGCACAGATGGCTACCGACTGAACGTAACGTGTGAGTCATGATCAGAAATGTGTTAACTCTAGGAATTGACACGACTTACTGTTTGATGGGGAAATCATGTTTAGCTATCTCAAGGCTATGTATCATCAATCAAAAATTCAGGCTGAACTCAAGGCACAGATACATGAACAAACTACGGTTAATGCTATCTGTCATCACCCTGAATCAATCGAGATCATTGCGGTTTGTTCGACTGATGCGTATTACCGAAAACGTAAGGACGCTGCTTTTCTGACAACCTGTTCTGTGCTCATGCGTACTTTAAAAGATGAATCCGTACCGATGGTACTACGGAAAACAGCATGGCGATTATTGAACGAAAGATACCAACGAATTAAGTTAAATCAGGCTTATAGGATAGAAAATTTCTTGCTTGTTGCCGATTTTGAATATGCTCTCGAAGAACATGATGAACTAGCAGAGTAGTACTAGTGAGGCGATGAATACCGACAGTTAACGTGCATGTGACTTAAACGTCCGAAACCGAACGATTACGTACAGCATGTAGACAACATGTCCGAAAGTAAGCAAAACCATTAACGGACAGCCGGATCATTTCGTACATCCCTTACGGTCAGGGGTTCGCGCTCAATGGAACGAAATCACCCGTTAGCTTAAAACGCTTAACGAATGGAAGGGACTTCCCCTAGATATGCGCCTGATTAACTTTCGTGCAATCATAGGATAAACATTGACCCAGAGGGATTCGTTATGACCATCACCACTGTCGGTATCGATCTTGCTAAAAATGTGTTTGCTGTTCACTGCATTGACCAAAATGGTAAAGCTGTTCTGGTTAAACCCAAGGTGTCGCGTGCAGCACTTTCTGAACTCATCGCAGGTTTACCTCCCTGTGTCATTGGAATGGAAGCCTGCTCGGGTGCCCACTATTGGGCAAGATTATTCAGGCAGTATGGCCATGATGTCCGGTTGATGGCTCCGAAATTTGTCTCACCCTATCGCATGGCGGGTAAGACCGGGAAAAATGATGCAGCTGATGCAATAGCTATTTGTGAGGCAGTGCAGCGGCCGCATATGCGCTTTGTACCAGTCAAAGACGAAAGCCAGCAGGCAATGCAATGCTTACATCGGACAAGACAGGGATTTATCCAGGAAAGAACAGCAACGTATAACCGTCTTCGGGGCCTGATATCTGAATTCGGGGTTATTGCCCCACAAAGCACTGATGCTCTGCGTCATGTTGTTTCTGACCAGAAGGAAACTCTGCCAGTACAGGTTAGGCTGTGCATTGATGATCTATTGACACATGTCACTAATATTGAAGAGAAAATCGCCGAATATGACAGGGTATTATCTCGTGTGGCCAAAACAGATCATCGCAGCCAGCAGTTAATGGAACTGAAAGGTGTTGGGCCCACCACAGCGAGTGCGCTGGTCGCCAGTATTGGCAATGCCCATGATTTTAAGAACGGGCGCCAACTGGCAGCCTGGTTGGGGCTAACGCCATCACAATACAGTAGTGGCGGAAAATCAAAGCTTGGCAGGATAACAAAAGCGGGTGATGCCTATCTGCGAACCCTACTGGTCCAGGGAGCCCGTTCTGTAATGGTAGGGGCAGAGAATAGAACGGACCCGTTTAGCCGTTGGGTCTGCTCGTTGATTGGTAGGCGGGGATACTGGCGTGCTGTCGTTGCAATCGCCGCCAAGAATGCGAGGTTGTGCTGGGCATCATTACATTACGGCGATGACTTCAGACTGTATTCAACAACATGAAAAATTTAACTGAGTAGTAACTGAACTGTAAATTGTTGATGGTAAAGGGTTAGACCCCCGTGAGAAGTATCTGCATATCCTACTGGATATCACTATCCGATTAACGAAGGAGGATCTCACGAGCGTCTTTCATCAGGGTCCGAATCACTAGCGATTCAGCATGACCGTTTATAGTAGCGCAGTCTTATCCCTTGCCTTTCATTGATGAACAGACAGAAATTAAAAACCGGCGTTGACTGTTCGGGGAAGCCCTTATAGTAGGATAATTAATGAGATGGTCACTCCCTCCTTCCCAGTACTATGCTGAGGACAGGCTTTCATTCGGAGAACCATCATGGAAAACATTGCGCTTATTGGTATCGATCTGGGTAAGAACTCTTTCCATATTCATTGTCAGGATCATCGTGGGAAGGCCGTTTACCGTAAAAAATTCACCCGACCAAAGCTAATCGAATTTCTGGCGACATGCCCAGCAACAACCATCGCGATGGAAGCCTGTGGCGGTTCTCACTTTATGGCACGCAAGCTGGCAGAGTTAGGGCATTTTCCAAAGCTGATATCACCGCAATTTGTCCGCCCATTCGTTAAAAGCAACAAAAATGACTTCGTTGATGCTGAAGCTATCTGTGAAGCAGCATCACGTCCATCTATGCGTTTCGTGCAGCCCAGAACCGAATCTCAGCAGGCAATGCGAGCTCTGCATCGTGTCCGTGAATCCCTGGTTCAGGATAAGGTGAAAACAACTAATCAGATGCATGCTTTTCTGCTGGAATTTGGTATCAGCGTTCCGCGAGGTGCTGCCGTTATTAGTCGACTGAGTACCCTTCTTGAGGACAGTAGTTTGCCTCTTTATCTCAGCCAGTTACTGCTGAAATTACAACAGCATTATCACTATCTTGTTGAGCAGATTAAAGATCTGGAATCTCAGTTGAAACGAAAGTTGGACGAAGATGAGGTTGGACAGCGCTTGCTGAGTATTCCCTGCGTTGGAACGCTGACTGCCAGTACTATTTCAACTGAGATTGGCGACGGGAAGCAGTACGCCAGCAGCCGTGACTTTGCGGCGGCAACAGGGCTGGTACCCCGACAGTACAGCACGGGAGGTCGGACGACATTGTTAGGGATTAGCAAGCGGGGCAACAAAAAGATCCGAACTTTGTTGGTTCAGTGTGCCAGGGTATTCATACAAAAACTGGAACACCAGTCTGGCAAGTTGGCCGACTGGGTCAGGGAGTTGTTGTGTCGGAAAAGCAACTTTGTCGTCACCTGTGCTCTGGCAAACAAGCTGGCCAGAATAGCCTGGGCACTGACGGCGCGACAGCAAACTTACGAAGCATAAAGGCAGAAATACACCAGTTTAAACAATCATTCATCTGGTTTTGCGAATACTGATATTGATGATACAAACGGCCCACCGGCCTGTTGAGGAACCTGTAAAACGGAAAGGCTCGCTGAAGCCGTATATTTTCTGGAGGTTCATCAGGCGCGGAACTCATCGAGGCGCGGGAATAAAATCCCATTCAGACGCCGGATAGATTCAAGCAAGCCAACTTATCGTCAAAATCGGTGTTGCAAAAACGGGAGTGACCATAGATTCCGTTTTCCAAGCCGACCCCTACTCCGTCAATCAGTTTACCAGTATGATTTTTATGATTGGCTACGGAATAATCCAGGATAAACTCGGCCTCAAAAAGCATCTGATCTGGCTCCTGAGTGTCATTTTAGTTCTCACTGGTCCGTTCCTGATTTATATATATGAACCGCTGCTGCGGCACAACTTCTCGTTAGGTTTAGCGATCGGCTCATTGTTCTTTGGTATTGGCTACCTCGCCGGTTGCGGGTTACTGGATAGTTTCACTGAGAAAATGGCACGGGCATTTTGCTTTGAATACGGTACCGCCCGGGCGTGGGGCTCGTTTGGCTATGCGATTGGAGCCTTACTCGCCGGGATCTTTTTCGCCATCAATCCGCATATTAACTTCTGGCTGGTATCGCTGTTTGGTGTGTGCTTTATTATTATCAATATGTTATTTAAAAGCGAACAAACGGTCAGCGGTACTCACCACCTTGAAAAAGTGCACAAAGACGATTTTATCGCCGTCTTTAAAGATATTAAATTCTGGATTTTCGTGCTGTTCATCACCGGGACCTGGTCATTCTATAATATCTACGATCAGCAGATGTTTCCCGTGTTCTATGCCGGGTTGTTCTCATCCGTCGAGACCGGGACCCGGGTCTACGGCTATCTGAACTCCTTCCAGGTGGTGCTGGAAGCCATCGGAATGGCCGTCATCCCCTTCTTTGTAAACAAGGTGGGAGCGAAAAAAGCGCTGATTGCAGGAGGCATGATCATGATCTGTCGCATTCTGGTGTCAGCAACCTCAGAAAGCCCTTACATCATCTCGCTGATTAAGCTATTTCATGCGATTGAAGTACCGCTGTTTGTGATCTCGGTATTCAAATACAGCGTGTCCAACTTTGATTCTCGCTTATCTTCCACCATCTTCCTCGTGGGATTCCAGATCGCCAGCTCGCTGGGTATCGTGTTGTTATCGATCCCGGTGGGGATGTTGTTTGATGCGTTTGGCTACCATTTTGTATTCTATCTGTTCTCCGCCATCGTCTCGGTGATTCTTCTGTTTGGCGTGGTCTTCCTGAGCAATGGACGTAATACAGGCTCACGCAGTGCTGTGGTGCAAAACGAAACCTTATAATATTCGCGAGGCAATGTCGCCGCAGACATTGCCTTTTTCTTTGTCGTTTATCGATGGATAGTGTATCAGGAAAAATCCGTATCTCATTGAAGATGCAAATTTTTCCTGGCAAAGCTGTCAATGATGAGGCTTTTACAACGGTATATTTCACTTATTTTTGTGGCATTCAGTTTATGCAAAATAATATTGACATAAGACTGAACCGTTTTTATGGAGATTAGCAGGCGGCGGGAAATTTCCACCAGCGAGTAGCCATTTAAAATCAGATGGATGATATGCGCTTCTCTTTTGGTAAACGCCAACTTTTCCCTCTTCAGATGAATCCGCATTTTTTTAAAAACCTGCCTTATCATGAGATATTCATTACCTGTTAATTCGGTATCAATGAATACCGCTTCGCGATCTGCCCCCCTCATTCCTGACCGCGGTTTTAATAAAAAGATGATATTGACTGGTGAAATGTGCAGGTGTTTGAGACGCCCGGCATCGCAGGTTTTCAGCTCTGACTCCACAATCACCACATCGCTGTTGCTGAAAGCAATTTCGGTGATCCGGGAAAATAAAACCCTGTTGACGGAGAGGCTGTTGTCGCTAAACATACATTTCAGACCTTCAAGCATGAAATTATTATTGGTAACAACATAGATATTCATAGAGTCCCCGCAGCAATAACCTTTTGCGAATCGTACCGTTCCTTACGTTCTGACAAAGTGACGCCTGTACTGGTTGAATCGCCACGGGTTTAACAGACACCTCAGAGTCATTTAAGATGGCTTAAAGAGAGGTGCCCATGAGCGGTAAGCGTTATCCCGAAGAGTTTAAAATTGAAGCAGTCAAACAGGTTGTTGATCGCGGTTATTCTGTTGCCAGCGTTGCAACACGTCTCGATATCACCACCCACAGCCTTTACGCCTGGATAAAGAAGTACGGTCCGGATTCTTCCACTAATAAAGAAGAGTCAGATGCTCAGGCCGAGATCCGCCGTCTCCAGAAAGAGCTGAAGCGGGTTACCGACGAACGGGACATATTAAAAAAAGCCGCTGTAGATTCAATTGGTCAACGCAACAGTCATGTGAAAACATGGAGTTGCGGAGGATTTTTGAATGAGACGGACATTTACAGCAAAGGAAAAAGCATCTGTTTTTGAACTGTGGAAGAACGGAACAGGCTTCAGTGAGATAGCTAATATCCTGGGTTCGAAACCAGGAACAATCTTCACCATGTTAAGAGATACTGGCGGCATAAAACCCAATGAGCGCAAGCGGGCTGTAGCTCACCTGACGCTGTCTGAGCGCGAGGAAATACGAGCTGGTTTGTCAGCCAAAATGAGCATTCGTGCGATAGCGACTGCGCTTAATCGTAGTCCTTCGACGATCTCACGTGAAGTTCAGCGTAATCGAGGCAGGCGCTATTACAAAGCTGTTGATGCTAATAACCGGGCCAACAGAATGGCGAAAAGACCAAAACCGTGCTTACTGGATCAGAATTTACCGTTGCGGGAGCTTGTCCTGGAAAAGCTGGAGATGAAGTGGTCTCCAGAGCAAATATCCGGATGGTTAAGGCGAACAAAACCGCGTCAAAAAACACTGCGAATATCACCTGAGACAATTTATAAAACCCTGTACTTTCGTAGCCGTGAAGCGCTACACCACCTGAATGTACAGCATCTGCGCCGGTCGCATAGCCTTCGTCATGGCAGACGCCATACCCGCAAAGGTGAAAGAGGTACGATCAACATAGTGAACGGAACGCCAATTCACGAACGCTCCCGGCATATCGATAACAGACGCTCTCTGGGGCACTGGGAAGGCGATTTAGTATCAGGCACAAAAAACTCGCATATAGCCACACTTGTAGACCGAAAATCACGTTATACGATCATCCTTAGGCTCAGGGGCAAAGATTCTTTCTCAGTGAATCAGGCTCTTACCGACAAATTCCTGAGCTTGCCGCCTGAACTCCGGCAATCACTGACATGGGACAGAGGAATGGAGCTGGCCAGGCATCTGGAATTTACTGGCAGCACCGGAGTTAAAGTTTACTTCTGCGATCCTCAGAGTCCCTGGCAGCGGGGAACAAACGAGAACACTAATGGGCTAATTCGACAGTACTTTCCCAAAAAGACATGTCTTGCCCAATATACTCAACATGAGCTGGATCAGGTTGCAGCTCAGCTAAACAATAGACCGAGAAAGACACTGAAGTTCAAAACACCGAAAGAGATAATTGAAAAGGGTGTTGCGTTGACAGATTGAATCTACAGCGGCGTACTTCGCAAAGCTGTCCGACTGAGGTACGCCTTTATCCGTGACAACACCTGTTGCTGGCCTGTTCGCCTGCTCTGTCGGGTGCTGGATGTTCATCCCAGTGGTTTTTACGCCTGGCTTCAGCAGCCGCATTCACAACGCCATCAGGCAGACCTGAGACTGACAGGACAGATTAAACAGTTCTGGCTGGAATCGGGATGCGTCTATGGTTATCGCAAAATCCATCTGGATCTGCGGGACAGCGGGCAACAGTGCGGAGTGAACAGAGTCTGGCGACTGATGAAACGTGTCGGGATAAAGGCTCAGATCGGATACCGGAGCCCGCGGGCACGTAAAGGCGAGGCCAGTATCGTGTCGCCCAACAGGCTCCAGCGACAGTTCAACCCGGATGCTCCGGATGAGCGTTGGGTAACGGACATAACCTACAGTGTGCCCGGAGTTCAGGGCGGGCATGGATGCTTAAATGAACCGCGAGTCTGTCTGGAATATTGAACCGGTAACTCACGATGAGAAACCCAACAATCCCACCGGGTGTGACGGTGGAGAACCTGAGCGGCAGTGACCTGCGGCATGCCCGCAGGGTGATGTAACCCGCTGACAACGGGGATTGAGGCGAGATCACTAAGCCGAGATGATCCTCAAGGTTAAGTACTGAAAGGCTGAAGAACATGAACCCGTTAATCCGCCTCTGTGGGTTGAAAACGTCACCACGGCCTACGTGATCTGACAGGCCGTGCAGGAGGAACTGGCAGTGATACGTAAGCACTGCCGGTCGAAGGTGTTTTGACATGTATGCGAAACACCGGGGCAGCAGCGTCTATCACGCTTGCGTTGCTGACTTCTGCCAACTTGCGGCAAGCAAGGATAAAGAGTGCGACGGGCAGCCTCCTCAGTATGCCTGAGTCCAGGCAGGTAAACCGGGGAAGGTCAGCGACGGATGTTAAGGGGGCATGGCTCCGATGACGCGCTGGCTGGCGGAGCTTCCGTAGTAGTCCGCGATGGGGAAAGCCCATTACATGGCGAAGGGAAGCAGTTTGAATGTGTTTGCGACGTGAATTAACTGACCTAACGAGGTGAAGACCTTTGATAATCAGCGAAATGCAACGCAAGCTTGCCACATGGGCAGCCACCGATCCGTCCCTACGGATTCAACGGCTGCTGCGTCTGATAACACAACCAGAATGGCTGGCTGAAGCGGCGCGGATCACGCTTTCATCAAAGGGGGCCCATACCCCCGGCGTTGATGGCGTGAACAAAACAATGCTACAGGCCAGACTGGCTGTTGAGCTGCAAATCCTCAGGGATGAATTACTCTCAGGCCACTACCAGCCCTTGCCCGCCAGACGGGTTTACATCCCTAAAAGCAACGGCAAACTGCGACCACTGGGTATCCCCGCGTTGCGGGATCGTATTGTTCAGCGGGCCATGCTGATGGCGATGGAGCCGATATGGGAGAGTGATTTTCATACGCTCTCATATGGCTTCCGGCCTGAGCGCAGTGTCCACCACGCGATCCGCACGGTGAAATTACAGCTCACAGACTGTGGTGAAACCCGGGGACGCTGGGTGATTGAAGGCGACCTGTCCAGTTACTTCGACACCGTACATCATCGACTGCTGATGAAGGCTGTACGCCGCAGGATCAGTGACGCACGTTTCATGACTCTGCTGTGGAAAACCATCAAGGCGGGACATATCGATGTCGGTCTCTTTCGGGCGGCCAGTGAAGGTGTACCACAGGGCGGTGTTATATCGCCGCTATTATCGAACATCATGCTGAATGAGTTCGATCAATACCTGCATGAGCGCTACCTGAGCGGGAAAGCCAGAAAAGATCGGTGGTACTGGAATAACAGTATCCAACGGGGCCGAAGTACGGCGGTCAGAGAAAACTGGCAGTGGAAACCCGCGGTGGCGTACTGCCGCTATGCCGATGATTTTGTCCTCATCGTCAAAGGCACCAAAGCACAGGCGGAAGCCATCAGGGAGGAGTGTCGGGGTGTGCTCGAAGGCAGTCTGAAACTCAGGCTGAACATGGATAAGACTAAAATCACCCATGTTAATGACGGCTTTATCTTTCTGGGGCACAGGATCATTCGCAAACGCAGTCGTTATGGCGAGATGCGAGTGGTCTCAACGATCCCGCAGGAGAAAGCCAGAAACTTCGCCGCATCGCTGACAGCACTGTTATCAGGCAACTACAGTGAAAGCAAAGTCGATATGGCTGAACAACTCAACCGAAAACTGAAAGGCTGGGCCATGTTCTATCAGTTCGTTGATTTTAAGGCCAAAGTCTTCAGTTATATCGACCGTGTCGTGTTCTGGAAGCTGGCTCACTGGCTGGCCCGCAAATACCGTACAGGTATCGCTTCCCTGATGAGGTGGTGGTGTAAATCACCGAAACCGGGTCAGAGCAAAACGTGGGTTTTATTTGGTAAAACCAATCACGGCAAGCTCAGCGGCGAAATACTGTACCGGTTGGTGGGGCAAGGCAAGAAGCTGTTCCGCTGGCGGCTACCCGAAGGTAATCCCTATCTGAGGACGGAGACCAGAAACACGTATACATCGCGCTTTACAGAAGTGGCAATGGCGTTCGCCAGCATTTAAATGGAGAGCCGGATGCGCTGAAAGGTGCACGTCCGGTTCGGGGAGGAGAGGCAGGGAAATAGTCCGACTACGCCCTGCCTCTTACTCTACTCAGGACCCACGAAGGCTGGCTGTATCTTGCCGTGGTTGTTGATCTGTTCTCACGCAAAATTATCGGCTGGTCCATGCAATCCCGGATGACAAAGGACATTGTCCTGAACGCACTGCTGATGGCTGTATGGCGGCGTAATCCCCAAAAACAGGTGCTGGTTCATTCGGATCAGGGCAGTCAGTACACAAGCCATGAGTGGCAGTCGTTCCTGAAATCACACGGCCTGGAGGGCAGCATGAGCCGTCGCGGTAACTGCCATGATAATGCGGTTGCAGAAAGCTTTTTCCAGTTGTTGAAACGCGAACGGATAAAGAAAAAGATCTACGGAACGCGGGAAGAAGCCCGCAGCGATATTTTTGATTACATCGAAATGTTTTATAACAGTAAGCGTCGGCATGGTTCTAGCGATCAGATGTCACCGACAGAATATGAAAACCAGTATTATCAACGGCTCGGAAGTGTCTAGATTATCCGTGGCGATTCAGGTGTCGGCGTAGAAGTGAATTTCATCGCCGGTTAACTGTGACGTACCCCGGCTCCCCGGAGTACGTCAGTTGCTCTAATGGTGCGCTGCTAGCACGCTATTTACGATTTCCACCGCTTCTTTCTCGATCTGCTTACGATGTGCTTCACCGAGGAAGCTCTCGCAGTAGATCTTGTAAGCGTCTTCCGTACCTGACGGACGTGCGGCGAACCAGCCGTTGTCGGTCATCACTTTCAGACCACCAATCGATGCGCCGTTGCCCGGCGCGGCGGTCAGACGTGCGGTGATCGGGTCGCCGGCCAGCTGGCTGGCGCTGACCATTTCCGGCGACAGCTTCGACAGCGCCGCTTTCTGTGCGGAAGTGGCCGAAGCCTGCAGACGGTTATAGCTTGGCGCGCCGAAGCGGGCAGCCAGCTCGTCGTAGTGCTCCTGCGGGTTTTTACCGGTGACGGCGGTGATTTCTGCCGCCAGCAGGCACATGATGATCCCGTCTTTGTCGGTCGACCACGGGGTTCCGTCAAAACGCAGGAACGAGGCGCCCGCGCTCTCTTCGCCGCCGAAGCCGAAGCTGCCGTCGAACAGACCGTCAACAAACCATTTAAAGCCCACCGGCACTTCCACCAGCTTACGGCCGAGGTCGTTCACCACGCGATCGATCATCGCCGAGGAGACCAGCGTCTTACCGACGGCGACATCCTGGCCCCACTGCGGACGATGCCGGAACAGGTAGTTAATCGCCACCGCCAGATAGTGGTTCGGGTTCATCAGACCTGCCGGCGTGACGATGCCGTGACGGTCATAATCCGGATCGTTAGCGAAAGCCAGATCGAACTTATCGCGCAGCGCCAGCAGCCCTGCCATCGCGCACTCCGAAGAGCAGTCCATGCGAATGGCGCCGTCTTTATCAAGGTGCATAAAGCGGAAGGTTTGATCGACGTGATCGTTGACGATGGTCAGATCGAGCTTGTAGTGCCCGGCGATACGCTTCCAGTATTCGATACCGGACCCGCCCAGCGGATCGACCCCGAGCCTGAGGCCGGCTTTCTGAATCGCCGCCATATCGACGATATCCGCCAGTCCTTCAATAAACGGCTGCACCAGATCCTGCTCTTTGACATGACCGGATGCCAGTGCCGCGTCGAGGGAGAGGCGCCTGACGCCCTGCAGACCCGAGGCCAGCAGTTCGTTAGCGCGATTCTCGACCACTTTGGTGACGTTGGTATCCGCCGGGCCGCCGTTCGGCGGGTTGTACTTGATACCGCCATCTTCCGGCGGGTTATGCGACGGCGTAATCACGATGCCGTCCGCCAGCGGACCGCCTTTTTTGTTGTGCACCAGGATGGCATTGGAAATGGCCGGCGTCGGGGTAAAACCGTTGTTTTCCTGCACGATAACATCAACGCCGTTGGCTGCCAGCACTTCAAGAACCGAAATAAAGGCCGGTTCGGAGAGCGCGTGGGTATCTTTACCTACGTAGCAGGGACCGGTAATCCCGTTCTTCGCGCGGTCTTCCGCAATCGCCTGAGCGATCGCCAGAATATGCTGCTCATTGAAGTTATGGCGCCCTGCGCTGCCACGATGGCCAGAGGTGCCAAACTTCACCGCATGCTCCGCGTTGCCCGCTTCCGGCTTCAGTACGTAGTACTGCGCGGTCAGCTGAGCGACGTTAATCAAATCACTTTGTTGCGCAGGCTCCCCTGCGCGTTTACTGTCCGTCATTTTTCTCTCCTGTCATATCCGTCAGGCTTATTAATGTGTTTCTGCTGGATCGCTCACCGATGGTGCCCCCCTTTCCCCCGGCGCTCCCGGGGGCGCGAATGTGGCCTAGAGCTGCGTTTTGTCGATATACCAGATCTTTTGCGCATACTCCCGCACCGT
Source organism: Citrobacter sp. RHBSTW-00881 (assembly GCF_013728515.1). Taxonomy (NCBI): domain Bacteria; kingdom Pseudomonadati; phylum Pseudomonadota; class Gammaproteobacteria; order Enterobacterales; family Enterobacteriaceae; genus Citrobacter; species Citrobacter sp. RHBSTW-00881. The sequence continues at coordinate 28,044 of NZ_CP056271.1, read as the reverse complement.
ACGGTCCGATGAGAAATAGCCCATGTTGGTAATGTTGTGCATTGTTTTGGCGGTCCACTCTTCCGGGGTTCGGTAGAGCGCATCCACCCTGTCCTGACAGTCAACATAGCTGCGGTAATCGGCCAGAACCTGATAGTGGTCGCCAAAGTTAATCAGCGAATCCAGCAGACCGCGATAGCGGTCCGGCTCCTGTGGGCTGAACACCCCGGTCCCCATCTGGGTCAGCGCCTGGCGCAACTCTTCATCATGGTCGTAGTAATCATGCGGCTGGTAGCCGTTGCTGCGCAGCGCCTCAACCTGTTCGGCGGTATTACCGAAGATAAAGATATTCTCCTCCCCCACGTGCTCCAGCATTTCAACGTTGGCGCCGTCCAGCGTGCCAATGGTCAGCGCACCGTTGAGGGCTAATTTCATGTTACTGGTCCCGGAGGCTTCGGTCCCTGCCAGCGAAATCTGCTCAGAAAGATCCGCGGCCGGAATGATGGTCTGCGCCAGACTGACGCTGTAGTTGGGAATGAACACCACCTTTAACTTGTCGCCGATCTGCGGATCGCTGTTGATGACTTTGGCTACATCGTTAATCAGATGGATTATCTGTTTTGCCGTGTGGTAAGCGGATGCGGCTTTGCCGGCGAAAATCACCACTCGCGGCACCCAGTCGGCCTGCGGGTCAGCCTTGATACGGTTATAGCGGGTGATCACGTGCAGCACATTCATCAGCTGGCGTTTGTATTCGTGAATGCGCTTAATTTGCACATCAAACAGCGCCTTCGGATTAACCACCACCCCCAGCTGGCGGGCAATATAATCGGCCAGCCGCTGTTTATTCGCCAGTTTGGCTTCGCTGACGGCCTGGTTAACCAGCGGATAATCCTGATATTCCCCCAGTTCACTCAGCTGGCTTAAATCTGTGCGCCAGGTCTGGCCAATATAACGGTCCAGAACCCCGGAAAGGGACGGATTAGCGGCCGCCAGCCAGCGGCGCGGCGTGACACCGTTGGTGACGTTGGTGAAGCGTCGCGGAAAGATTTTGGCGAAATCGGCAAATAGCGACTCCACCATCAGCCGGGAGTGCAGTTCCGACACGCCGTTAACCTTGTGACTGACCACTACCGCCAGCCAGGCCATCCGCACGCGGCGACCGTTGGACTCATCAATAATCGAGGTCCGGCTCAGCAACGCCATATCATCGGGATAGTGCTCCTGCATCGTTTTCAGAAAATAGTCATTAATCTCGAAGATAATCTGCAAATGGCGCGGCAGGATTTTCCCCAGCATATCGACCGGCCAGGTCTCCAGCGCTTCGCTCATCAGGGTATGGTTGGTGTAGGAGAAGACCCGACAGGTCACCTCAAACGCGTCATCCCAGCTGAAGCGGTGTTCGTCAATCAGCAGACGCATCAGCTCCGGGATCGACAGCACCGGATGGGTGTCATTGAGGTGGATAGCAATTTTATCCGCCAGGTTGTCATAGGTTTGATACAGCTGGTAATGGCGGGTGAGGATGTCCTGTACCGTCGCCGAAACAAGGAAATACTCCTGCCGCAGGCGCAGTTCACGCCCGGAATAGGTCGAGTCGTCCGGGTAAAGCACGCGGGAAACGTTCTCAGAGTGGTTCTTATCCTCCACGGCGGCGAAATAGTCCCCCTGGTTAAATTTACCGAGATTAATTTCACTGCTGGCCTGAGCACTCCACAAACGCAGGGTGTTGGTGGCATCGGTATCATAACCCGGGATAATCTGATCGTAGGCCACGGCAATAATTTCTTCGGTTTCCAGCCAGCGCGAGTTTTTGCCCTCATGTTGAACACGTCCGCCAAAGCGCACGGTATAGCGGGTTTTATGGCGCTCGAATTCCCACGGGTTACCGTACTCCAGCCAGTAGTCCGGTGACTCCATCTGCCGGCCGTCGATGATGTTTTGCTTGAACATGCCGTAGTCGTAGCGGATACCATAGCCGCGGCCTGGCAGCCCCAGTGTGGCCAGGGAATCGAGAAAACAGGCCGCCAGACGACCGAGACCGCCGTTGCCCAGCCCCGGATCGTTCTCCTCATCAATCAGCTCTTCCAGATCCAGCCCCATCCCTGCCAGAGCCGTTTTCACATCCTCATAGATGCCCAGCGACAATAAGGCATTAGAGAGGGTACGGCCGATGAGAAACTCCATCGACAGATAATAAACCTGCCGGGCCTGCTGCGAGATCCGCGCCCGATGCGCCCGCAGCCAACGTTCTACCAGCCGATCGCGCACGGCGAACAGCGTGGCGTTGAGCCATTCATGCTTATTGGCAAGTGAGGGATCTTTACCAAGAATAAACATGAGCTTATAAGCGATAGCATGCTGTAGCGCTTCTTCATTCAGACTGGGTGAAATATAACTTAAGCGTGGTTCCATTTTTCTTATCCGTAGCAATTAAATAATACGCTGATACAACTGGTGGAAAGACTTAGCGGCAATTTGCCAGCTAAAATCCATGCTCATTGCCTGACGTTGCACGTACCGCCACAGCGATGGACGGGACCACAGGACAAAGGCCCGGTGGATGGCATGTAATAGTGATTCAGTCTCGCTGTCGGTAAACACAAATCCGCTCGCGATCCCGTCAGCAAGGTTTTCGAGCGAACAGTCGGCGACGGTATCCGCCAGTCCGCCGGTGCGACGAACCAGCGGCAATGTGCCGTAGCGAAGGCCATAGAGCTGGGTCAGACCGCAGGGTTCAAAACGGCTGGGCACCAGGATGACGTCGGCGCCGCCAATCATCTGATGCGACAGCGCCTCGTCGTAACCGATCCGGATACTCACCTGCCCGGAGTATTGCGCCGCAGCGGCAAGAAAACGGGCCTGCAAATCCGGGTCGCCGGATCCCAGTAGCGCCAGCTGCCCTCCCTGCGCAATGATTCCCGGCAGTGCGCCAAGGAGCAGATCCAGCCCCTTCTGGCTGGTGAGCCGGCTCACGACGGTGAACAACAGCGCCCGGCCGTCCTCCTTCAGCCCCAGCGTCGTCTGCAGCTGCTGCTTGTTCTTCGCTTTCTCAGCCAGCGAGTTCCGGTCGTAAGGCGCAGCCAGCAGCGGATCGCGGCGCGGATCCCAGATGCTTTCGTCGACGCCGTTAAGGATCCCCGACAGTCGCCCTTCCCGCTGACGTTGCCGCAGCAACTCTTCCAGACCGAACGCGTACTGCGGTTCGGTAATTTCACGGGCATACGTCGGGCTGACGGTGGTGATATGGTCAGCGAAATAGAGGCCCGCCTTAAGGAAGGAGATCTGTCCTTTAAACTCCACCCCATGCATCTGGAAGAATGACCACGGTAAAGCGATCTCCGCCATATGCCGGGCGAGGAACAAGCCCTGATAGGCAATGTTGTGCACCGTAAACACTGACCTGGCGGGGTTGCCGCGGGCGGCCAGATAAGCCGGCGTGAGGCCCGCATGCCAGTCATGGGCGTGGACGATTTCAGGCCGCCAGAACGGATCCAGACCGCCAGCAAGCTCAGCCGCGACCCAACTCAACAGCGCGAAACGCAGGACGTTATCGGGATAATCCTGCATCTGCGGGTCATGATAAGGATTACCCGGTCGGTCATAGAGATGCGGGGCATCAATCAGATAGATGCCCACGCCGTTAAAGTCGCCAAACAACAGCGTCATCGGCCCGGCGAAGGTCTCCCTGCTGGCCACCACCTGCGGTTCCCCTACTCCGTCGCGGATCGCGGGAAACCCCGGCAGCAGCACGCGGGTATCCACGCCCTCGGCTATTTGCGCCGCCGGGAGAGCACCGGTCACATCAGCCAGCCCCCCCGTTTTCAACAGAGGGAACATCTCCGCTCCTACATGTAAAACTCGCATGGATGCTCCTTAATTATTCAGGCATGAAGGCGACGCGATGCCAATGACGGCAATCACAGCTGCGGCAGCTTTTATTTCCGCCAACGGCTTCATAGTTCAAGTCGGTTCAGCATTTCCTTGGTAACGAGGATGATCCCCTCTTCCGAACGATAAAAACGCTGCGCATCCTCAACGGCATTTTCGCCAATCACCATTCCCTCCGGAATAACACATCCCCTGTCGATCACGCAGCGTCTTATCCGGCAGGAGCGACCGACCCAGACGCCCGGTAATAAAACCGACGAATCAATATTACAAAACGAGTTAATGCGAACTTTGGAGAATAAAACCGACTGCACCACCACCGAGCCGGAAATAATACAGCCGCCGGAGACCAGAGAATTCATGGTCATGCCATGACTGCCGGAACGGTCCTGAACAAATTTAGCGCTGGGTAGCGACTCGACATAAGTCCGGATAGGCCAGTTACGATCATAAACATCCAGTTCAGGTACCACAGAGGCTAAATCCAGATTCGCTTTCCAGTACGCCTCCAGTGTCCCGACATCGCGCCAGTATGGCTCGGCATTATTATCGGACTGTACGCAGGAGCGCGGGAACGGATGCGCATACGCTTCACCTGCCGCCGTTATTTTGGGAATAATATCTTTGCCAAAATCATGGCTGGAGCCTTCATCCCGATCGTCTTCTGCCAGCAGCTGGTAGAGATATTCCGCATCAAACACATAAATGCCCATACTGGCAAGCGAGCGGGTTTCATCGCCAGGCATGGTGGGTGGATTAGCCGGTTTTTCAACAAATTCAATGATTTTGTCATTCTCATCCACGGCCATGACGCCAAACGCGTTTGCCTCTTCAACCGGGACCGGCATGCAGGCCACGGTGCAGCGCGCCCCTTTTTCAACGTGATCAAGCAGCATCCGCGAATAATCTTGTTTATAGATATGGTCCCCGGCCAGAATAACGACATATTCCGCATCATAGCGGCGGATAATATCCAGGTTCTGGGTCACAGCATCCGCCGTCCCCCGATACCAGTTCTCCCCATGCACCCGCTGCTGTGCCGGTAATAAATCCACGAACTCATTCATTTCTTCGTTAAAGAATGCCCAACCGCGTTGAATATGCTGCACCAGTGAATGCGACTGATATTGTGTAATAACCCCAATACGTCTTATTCCTGAGTTAATACAATTTGATAAGGCAAAATCAATAATTCTGAATTTACCGCCAAAATGCACCGCAGGTTTTGCGCGAATAGTGGTCAGGTCTTTTAATCGGGTTCCGCGCCCGCCGGCGAGGATCAGGGCCACGGATTTAAGCGGTAACTGGCGCGACAGCATTACGTTGTCAGTATATTCAATTTTACTCATAATTATGTCCTGCTATTTAATAAAAGCCATAAAAGAAAATAATGAAGAAAAAGCCTCACTCTTCTGCAAATGAATTCAGAAGTGATCACCTCCGGTAATAAGTAAACTGCAATAGATCGACTGCGTGTTTTATTGACCAGCAGACTCCCGCACCAGCCAGATTGTCGCCAGCGGCGGCAGCGTCACCGACAGCGAATGCTCCCGACCGTGGCTGGCGATCGCCTCGCTTGCCACGCCGCCGCCGTTGCCGGTATTGCTCCCGTGGTAGTGCATCGAGTCGGTGTTCAGCTCTTCACGCCAGCGCCCCGGCTGATTAACCCCGAAGCGATAGCCGTGACGCGGCACCGGCGTGAAGTTGCTGGCAACGATTATCTCGTTCCCGGCTTTATCGCGACGGACAAAGATAAATACCGACCGTTCGTGATCATCGACAACCAGCCACTCAAAGCCGTACGGGTCAAAATCCAGTTCGTGCAGCGCCTTATGATGACGATAGGTATGGTTCAGATCGCGCACCAGACGCTGCACCCCGTGATGCCAGTTGTCGTCCCCTTCCAGCAGATGCCAGTCGAGGCTGGCGTCGTGGTTCCACTCCCGTCCCTGGGCGAATTCATTGCCCATAAACAGCAGTTTTTTCCCCGGGAAGGCGAACATCCAGCCGTAGTAGGCGCGCAGGTTGGCGAACTTCTGCCAGGCATCGCCGGGCATGCGGTCAAGAAGCGATTTTTTACCGTGGACCACTTCATCATGCGACAGCGGCAGGACGAAGTTTTCGGTGTAGTTGTAGAGTATCCCGAAGGTCATCTTGTCGTGATGATGCCGACGATGGACCGGGTCGAGTTGCATATAGTCGAGGGTGTCGTGCATCCAGCCGAGGTTCCATTTGAACCAGAAGCCGAGGCCGCCCGTCGACGCAGGGCGCGAGACACCGGCAAAATCGGTGGACTCCTCCGCCATCGTCACTGCCCCCGGCGTCTGCTCGCCCAGCACCCGGTTGGTATTGCGCAGGAACTCGATCGCTTCGAGATTTTCCCGGCCGCCGTACTCGTTGGGCACCCACTCACCCTGCTTGCGGCTGTAGTCGCGGTAGATCATCGACGCCACCGCATCCACCCGCAGCGCATCGATGCCGAAGCGCTCGATCCAGTACAGCGCGTTACCCACCAGGAAGTTACTGACTTCACGGCGGCCGTAGTTATAGATCAGCGTGTTCCAGTCCTGGTGATAGCCTTCGCGCGGGTCGCTGTGTTCATACAGCGCGGTGCCGTCAAACAACGCCAGGGCGAAGTCATCGGCCGGGAAGTGGCCCGGCACCCAGTCGAGGATCACGTTCAGGCCCGCGGCGTGCGCGGCGTGGAGGAAGTAGCGGAAATCTTCCCGGGTACCAAAGCGACGGGTCGGCGCGTACAGCCCGGTGGGCTGATAGCCCCAGCTGCCGTCGAACGGATGTTCGTTAACCGGCAGCAGCTCGAGATGGGTGAAGCCCATCCACTTCACGTAGGGCACCAGCCGATCGGCCAGTTCGCGGTAGCTCAGCCAGAAATGGTTATCGGTATGACGACGCCAGGAGCCGAGGTGGACTTCATAAATCGAAATCGGTGCATCAAACTGGTTGGCCTGCTTACGGGCCGGCGGTTGCTCAACTTTCTCCGGCAGGCCGCAGATCAGCGAGGCGGTTTCCGGGCGCATCTGCGCTTCAAAAGCATAAGGGTCGGATTTCACCCGCAGGTGCCCGTGGGCGTCAATCAGCTCGAACTTATACAGCTGGCCGTTGTGCGCGCCGGGAACAAACAGCTCCCAGATGCCAGACTCTTTGCGCAGGCGCATCGGGTGGCGACGGCCATCCCAGTAGTTGAACTGACCGACCACCGACACCCGACGGGCGTTCGGCGCCCAGACGGAAAAGCGCGTCCCGGTCACCCCGTCCATGATGTCGGCATGGGCGCCCAGGGTTTCGTAGGGCCGTAGATGGGTTCCTTCGGCGAGCAGCCAGGCATCAAGCTCCTGCAGCAGCGGGCCAAAGCGATAAGGGTCGTCAATCAGGTTTTGCTGGCCGTGCCAGGTGACCGCCAGCTGGTAACGAAAAGCATTTTTTCGCCGCGGCAGAACGCCGCTAAAGAATCCGCGTGAATCGAGGCATTCGAGCTTGCCAGCTTTACGCCCGGTTTTCGGCTCAATCACCCATACCTCGGTGGCATCGGGTAATAATGCGCGCACTTCCAGACCAGCAGCGGTTGAGTGCATGCCAAGCACAGAGAATGGATCGGAACAATGACCTGCGAGCAGTGCTGAAATCGCACTTTTTTCATTATAATCAGACATGTCAGTCACCCTACTATCATCCTGCGGAAAGAATTAAAACGCCTCTTTCTGCTTTATTGATCCGGTAATATTCCGCTGCAATGCTGCGCATCGAAATATCAACACGTTATTCCAGAGCCTTAAGACATGTCGGTCGTCCACAAATATAGAGCGATTAACCTCCTGAAAAGTGAATTAAATGCGCCGTACGCTTTTTGTATTATCTGACTCCAGAATAATTACTCCTGATTTTCTTTCTGTGAGTAAGTACTCATTTCTTTATGAATTGAAAAACTTATTTTTAAGTTATTATCAGAGGGGCAGCACCCTTAATGGCAAAACCACTCGAATCTCATACAAAAAAATGAAAACAGGCCATCTTAGTAGAATAAAAAACCTTTTAACCACGCATTCAATAGCATTTATAACTGGTTGATGGGGCGTGCGGATACTCTGGAAACGGCAAGAACTCTATGCTAGAATTTTTTCGGATTTTTTTGACGGCCTCTCAGTATACTCAGTACTCAGGCAGTTCGCGGAAAGCCCCTTCCTTTTAAGCACGGGATGCAAAGCGGAGCCTCCGACAGGACGCCAGTGAAGGCGATTTGGCTCTTCAATTTATTATTTGCTCATCACTTCCAACGCAGTAAGGCGGTGGCCAGAGCGCGTCTGATTTCCACACGGGTTTATGCCATTCGGGTCGTGTCATTTGATCTTGCGACGGCTAACCCCCTTTCAAGCTGTTAGCTTGCTGATAGCCGCTTTGGGAGGAGTTAATCAGCAGATGCGCGTGATCTCGCTCGTCGTCCATTTCAACCAGCTCAACATCAAAATCAGCGCCCACACTGGCAAAGTATTTGCATAGCTTTTCGATGGCATCCAGATTAAATATATTCCGTCGATATTGGGTAACAAACCGCGCGGTCGGGAATGTAAAGAATCAGGGAGCAGTATGGCGTTTTTTTTGCACTGGGATTATGCGCTTTGTTTTTTTATGCATTTGGCCTGTTGGTTTGATTAATAGCTGAAACCGTTAACCGAAAGAAAGTAAAAAAGGAGCGGACATGGATATAGTCCGCGAATTGATCGCAATTTAAATCTTTATATTGAATGTCGCAGTGGTGATTTTAGTAAAAACGACGACATGTGAGTCAGGACTGCTGTGGCGGTGCAAATTTTGCAGCAATCATTTGAGATGTGGGTTGCATTCCTCCCAGACTCCACTGCTCAGGCTCATGCTCATCAATCCGGATCCATACCGAACGCCGAAACTCCGGATCACCTTTCCCCTCAATTTCAACAATGAGGTCAGTCATACGACGTAACAGCTCATTTTTTTGTTCCGAACTCATAATTCCTTTAATGGTTTGCACATTTACGAAAGGCATATTATTCTCCTTAAATATCTGGGTCTAAAAATCATACTTATGGTAGAAGGCAAAAGAACACATGTCAAAAGATAATTCATTACCCTACTTGTCACCTGAGCTTTGCGGGCTAGCAGCGGCGGCGGAACTACTTGGAGATCAATGGGTGTTGTTGATCCTAAGGGAGGTTTTTTACGGGGTTACTCGCTTTGAAACGATGCGTTCTCATACAAAAATGACGAAGCAGACATTGGCAAACCGATTAAAAAAAATGACTGAGCTCGATTTACTTTGCAAAATCCCCTATCAAGAAGAAGGCTCACGTGAGCGCTATGAGTATGTACTCACGCCAAAAAGCCGCAGTTTGGCGCCGATCCTTTTTTCCATAATGGAATGGGGGCATAAAAACCTATTGCACGATGAGCCGCATATTTCTTTAGTTGATAAGGAGAAAGGGGAATTAGTATACAGCGCTTTTATCTCAGCAACGGGGGCAGTTGTTGATGCTAAAAATATCCAGATAGTTCCTTTTAGACGTTAATTGCCACTAAGAACCTTTTTTAGGAAGAGATGGGCGTCGCCCTTGTACCTGAATCCGCCCTGCCGGAAACGTTGCGCAACCTCTGCGTAGTGCCTGTGACACCCGCTATACACCGTGAATTTGGGCTGGTTTGTTCGTCATCCGGAACCTCTTCTGATGCAACGCAGGCGCTACTTAATGCACTACGTAAACGAGGATGAACCATCAAGAGTTAATCATTTCGCCTTGCTAAACGACCGCTCCTGGCACAAAGCAGACATTAAAGACTACAGCATCGGATGCCGCGTTAGCGGCATGGAGGCGCCAGATGAAGCTGCATGTATTTGTGGAGTCAAATGGCGCCGAAAGCCCGGCGTAGCCGGTTGCCGGGCTATAAATTCTGCCACCCTACCCCCTGCCCTGATTAGCCTTAACCCGCTAACAGCAATTAAGAAGTTAAAGTAATCCCTTTTAACCCCGGTGAGCGGGCTTTACGGCGTTTACGACGTAAAGGGCGTGATTTCCGGGGCCTTGGCGGCGGCAGCTTGCTGCTGACGCTTAGGGGGATGTTCTTCAGTTATTTCAGCGGCACCAGGGAACCTAACACGGTAGCTGCAAAGCTGTACCCGCTTAAATCGGCGCAGAAGCCTCTGTGCGCGGTCGGAGTGGTCCCGACAAGGCGTTAGCCGCAGTCGGGGCGTATCTCCGCGTTGGCGCCGTTCAGGCGCTTACGAGCGTGTACTCCAGAACTTACCGCATCACTACTCACAGCGATGACCAGGCAATAGTTACAACACCCATCATTAAAAGCGATGTCTTCCCCGGCCTTCGGCCGGGGGCGGCGGCGCTTTTCAGTGGTGGGGAGGGGGCACATATGTTGTTGAAGCGTCAGCGTTCTCCGGTGGTGGGAGGCGAGGTTTCTGCGGTGTTCTGAGTGGTATGTGCGGTGCTGAGGATTGCGCTGGTGCGGTTCACGGGGAATCTAACCGGATGATGTAACTAAATTATGTGTTGTGCCTATGCCCGCCGCATAGCGGCGGGAGGCACTTCTGGTTCTGAGCGACGTGGACGCTTGCGGCCGCTGTAAGCGAAGGCCTTTTTGATTTATTCACAATGGTGTTCAGAGACAAAAGATCTCCCTGCTGCTTGCAATGCAGGGGATAAAAATACTGGGTTAAGACTGTATTGCGGGTTTCCTGTTATTGGGGTCGGTTCCGGCTGAGGGCGAAATGACACCCTAAGCGTTAGCTCTGTGTCGTTGCACGATGTCAGCGACGGTATTCTTGCTGATACCGAGCTCGCGTGCGATCCAGCGATAGCTGCGTCCCTCGGCCCTCATCGCAACCACCTTAGGCAAAAGTCGGTCTGATTTTGGTCGCACTCCGGCCTGACGACCAAGCCTCTTACCACGTGCCTTCGCAACAGCAAGGCCTGACTTGACCCGCTCGCTGATGAGATCCCGCTCAAACTCCGCAATGCCGGAAAGAAACGTCGCCAGCATTCGTCCATACGGCGACGAAAGATCGAACGCCATTCCATTCATGGCTATCACGGAAACCTTCCAGTTCTCCAGTTCACGTAGCGTATTGAGCAGATCGAGCGTCGAGCGCCCCCACCGGGAAAGCTCAGTGACCAGGATTGCATCAATTTGTCTGGACTGGGCAAGCGCCAGGACTTTCTTTCGCTCGGCCCGGTCGAGTTTAGTTCCTGAACCTGTTTCCTTAAATATTCCCACCACGTCGTAGCCGGCACGGCCGGCGAAGGCTCGCAGATCAAATTCCTGGCGTTCACAAGACTGATCCGCTGTTGAAACCCGGCAGTAAATGGCGGCACGATGTCCCAATTGAACCCTCCTGGATTTTTGTATCGGAACGCCCTGATTTATATGGGCTGGCTGTTGTCCAAAACAGACTATACTTCAAAAGGGACGAATTTGTATGTCACGACGCCATATTTTCACCGAACGGCAGCGAGCAGCGCTGTTCGATCTGCCCACGGACGAACTGTCGCTACTGAAGTTCTACACGCTGGGCGATGATGACCTGGAAAACATTAGGCAGCGCCGCAGACCGGAAAACAGGATTGGCTTTGCCCTGCAACTTTGTGCCTTACGATATCCGGGCCGTGCACTGGCTCCTGGTGAGATGATCCCGCGTGAAGTCCTTTCCTTCGTCGGTGCTCAGCTTGGAGTTCCGGCTGATGCGCTTCTCACTTATGCCACACGGCGCCAAACCCGTCAGCAGCACATGGACACGCTGCGCGAAATTTACGGCTACAAGACCTTCACGGGCCGTGGTGCCCGTGATCTGCGTGAGTGGACTTTCGGCCAGGCCGAAGATGCCAGATCAAACGAGGATCTTGCTCATCGTTTTATTGTGCGGTGTCGGGAAACTTCCACCATTCTGCCCGCAGTATCGACAATCGAGCGCTTGTGCGCGGATGCTCTGGTCGCCGCTGAGCGGCGGATTGAAACGCGGATTGCGGAAAATTTAACAGCGGATGTTCGCGATCACCTGGACAAACTTCTGAGTGAAATGCTCGCCGGCAATATCAGTCGTTTCATCTGGCTTCGCAACTTCGAGGTTGGTAACAACTCGGCTGCTGCTAACCGTTTGCTCGACAGGCTCGAATTTCTGCGTACCCTGAATATCAATCATAGTGCTTTGGCCAGCATACCTGCCCATCGCATTGCCCGGCTGCGTCGGCAGGGTGAACGCTACTTCACCGACGGTTTGCGTGACATCACTTCGGACCGCCGCTGGGCGATCCTTGCCGTCTGTGTTGTGGAGTGGGAAGCGGCGATTGCTGATGCCATAGTCGAAACCCATGACAGGATCGTAGGAAAAACCTGGCGGGAAGCGAAGCGCCAGCATGACGAAACAATTTCCGGCTCTAAAGCCACACTCACGGATACGATCCGTACCTTCACCGCGCTGGGAGCTTCGTTGCTTGAGGCCCGCAGTGACGGAACCCCGCTGGAGATGGCTGTCGCCAGTTCGGTTGCATGGGACCGGCTCGCTCAACTGGTAGCGACAGGGACTCAACTCAGCAACACGCTAGCCGATGAGCCTCTTGCATATGTCGGGCAGGGATACCATCGCTTTCGTCGTTATGCGCCCCGCATGTTGCGCTGTCTGAAGCTCGAAGCCGCGCCGGTCGCCGGACCATTGGTAGCAGCAGCTTTGTCGATCGGAGAGATGAAAGGTGTTGCATCGCCAGAAAGGCGTTTCCTGCGGCCCAGCTCCAAATGGAACCGTCATTTACGAGCTCAGGAAAAAGGAGATACCCGTCTTTGGGAAGTGGCGGTACTCTTTCACCTCCGGGATGCTTTTCGTTCCGGAGATGTCTGGCTCGCTCATTCGCGCCGCTATGGTGACCTCAAGCAGGTACTGGTGCCGATGATCGCGGCGCAGGAAAATGCAAAACTGGCCGTGCCTTCCAACCCACAGGATTGGCTGGCAGACAGAAAGGCGCGACTCACGATCGCTCTTAAGCGGCTGGCCCGGGCTGCCCGTAACGGCACTATTCCGCACGGTAGCATAGAAGATGGAACGTTGCGGATCGACAGGTTGACAGCAGACGTGCCGGATGGTGCCGAGGCACTCATACTGGATCTGTATCGCCGAATGCCGTCCGTTCGGATTACCGACATGCTGCTTGAAGTTGATGCAGCCCTTGGTTTCACAGATGCGTTTACCCATCTGAGAACCGGGGCTCCATGTCGCGACCGGATCGGTCTGCTCAACGTCCTGCTCGCTGAAGGGCTCAATCTGGGCCTGCGTAAGATGGCGGAAGCTACAAACACGCATGATTACTGGCAGCTCTCACGCCTTGCCCGCTGGCATGTTGAAAGCGAAGCCATGAACCAGGCATTGGCAATTGTGGTGGCCGCGCAGGGTAAACTGCCGATGTCACGCGTCTGGGGGATGGGCACGTCAGCATCGAGCGATGGTCAGTTTTTCCCGACAGCGCGGCATGGCGAAGTCATGAACATGGTCAATGCCAAATATGGTTCTGTTCCCGGCCTCAAAGCGTATACTCACGTAAGCGACCAGTTCGCGCCATTCGCTTGTCAGTCGATCCCGGCGACCGTGAGCGAGGCACCGTATATTCTCGATGGACTACTGATGAACGAGGTCGGTCGCCATGTTCGCGAACAGTATGCCGATACAGCAGGATTCACCGACCATTTGTTCGGAGCCAGTAGCCTGCTCGGCTACAATCTCGTTCTGCGAATCAGGGATCTGCCATCGAAGCGGTTGTACGTATTTAATCCCGATACGACCCCCAGGGAGTTACGCAAGTTGGTAGGTGGAAAAGCCCGGGAGGATCTTATCGTTGCGAACTGGCCTGATATTTTCCGTTGTGCCGCGACGATGACCGCTGGCAAAATCAGGCCCAGCCAACTCCTGCGCAAGCTCGCTTCTTACCCACGACAAAACAACCTTGCAGTTGCGCTTCGTGAAGTTGGTCGTATTGAACGGACCCTTTTCATTATTGAGTGGATCCTGGATACGGACATGCAGCGGCGTGCTCAGATCGGTCTTAACAAGGGAGAGGCCCACCATGCGCTCAAAAATGCGCTCCGTATCGGGAGGCAGGGGGAAATTCGCGATCGCACGACAGAGGGGCAGCACTACCGAATCGCTGGGCTCAATTTATTGACTGCGGTGATCATTTACTGGAATACCGTCCATCTTGGTCATGCCGTCACGGAGCGGCGGAACGAAGGGTTGGATGTTCCCCCTGAATTTCTTCCCCACATATCCCCATTGGGCTGGGCGCACATTCTACTGACTGGCGAATATCTTTGGCCCAAGGAACCGAAAGCTTAGGGTGTCATTTCGCCCTCAGCCGGAACCGACCCCAAGCTCAAGGATGTGCGCGAGAAGATGGCCGACTTGGCACGCATGGAGGCCGTGCTGTCTGAACTGGTGTGCGCCTGCCATGCGCGGAAAGGGAACGTTTCCTGCCCGCTGATTGCGTCACTGCAAGACGGAACGAAGCTCGCTGCATCGGCGCGGGGGAGTCACGGGGTGACTACGCCTTAGCGTGCTTTATTTTCCGAATTCTGAGACGACCCCCACACGGCACCGGCGCCCGGCAAGGTGGGCCGATTCCCACACGGCAGCGGCGCCCGGCAAGGTGGGCGGATTCCCACACGGCAGCGGCGCCCGGCAAGGTGGGCGGATTTCCACACGGCAGCGGCGCGGGGCCAGTGGGATTCAGGAGAATAGGTGTTTTACCGAATGCCCTGACGAGGCGTAAAAAAACCGCTTGGCGGCGGCCTCATAAAGCAGAAAACCCGCTCAAGGCGGGTTATCTGCTCTGTAGCCTGTGATGCTTCGCGGGCATCCGGCATACAGCGAGGTGAAATTCTTCTTTTGGTTAAGTGAATGGCATAACCGGATGGGCGGATTAGAGGAAAGGGGATTGCCTAGTAACCTACGCGCCACAGAGATGGAGGTGCGGGGAATGATTGAGCTGATTATCGCTATTCTGACCTTAATTGCGGCTGTATTGCAGTTGATCAACTGGTTCCTTTAATGGTGCCGGAGTCTGTGAAGGTGAAAGCCTGAACGGGCAAAACTGAAAGGTTTATAGCCGTCCTTCGGGGCGGCTTTTTTTCGGCAAAATTAGGGTTTTACCGAATAATGCAGAGTTTTAAGGTGAGAATTTGCAGACTTGGCGTTTTACCGAACATAGATACTCCCTAGGCTGATAGGTGCATTAGTTATCACCCTACCTGAACATATTGTAAAAGATGTCAGTCTCCAGTGACTTGTGTACTATCAACTGACAAGACTCTTACACGCAACGCAGGGGGATGGAGTTTTATGCTTAGAAAAATAATCAGGGGTAGCGGATTCACTCAGTCAGAAGAAAAACTGATAGAGTTCGCTGATGATGCTTTTTTTGGTCTTTGGTCTTATCCTAATGTTTATAGCGATGAGGGTTACTCTAAAAATAAAATTGGGAAAGAAGTTAGTGACTTATTAGTTATTTTTGATAAAGATATAATAATTTTTTCCGATAAAGCTATTACATACAATAAAAACAAAGATCCTAAGGTTGCATGGCAGAGATGGTTTAAAAAATCAGTCATACAGTCTTGCACACAGTTATTTGGCGCAGAGAAGTTTATAAAAGATCATCCCGAAAGACTTTTTGTTGACAAAGAATGCTCAGTTAACCTCCCCATTAAAATAGATAATTCTTTTAATTTTCATTTGGTGGCCGTCACTAATAATATTTCAGATCCGGCGATCTCGTACTTTGACAAAATAGAAAAAGGCAGCTCTGCTACTTTAGTTAACATATTTCCTTTAAACGCCCATCAATGTCTAGAAAATCCATTTTGTGTCGGAGACGTTTATCCTGATAAGACTTTTGTCCATATACTTGATGAGACTGCCCTAAAACTACTGTTAACCGAGTTAAACACAGCAACTGATTTCATTGGCTACCTTAACGAAAAAGAGAGGGTTGTAAGAGAAAGAACATTATTGGTCAGCGCTGGGGAAGAAGAGACTCTTGCTGCTTACATTATGGGTGATAAAACCATAATATCAAAAGAAATTATTGGAAACGATCAAGGGATGACCATACCGGAAGGTGAATGGAAAAACTATAAAACCACTTTCAATTATCAATATCAGCTCTCAATGAAAAAGGGTAGCGTTTTCTGGGATAACCTAATCCACAACTTCTCGACAAGTATATTGTCAGCTAACGTTGGTTTTTTTAGTGAAATTGAATTTTCTACACATGAATTAGGTGTTAGAGAATTAGCCAAAGAAAGTAGGCAATCTAGATATTACCTTTCAAAGAACTTTAAAGAGAAATTAAAAACAACTCAGCCTCATCTAAGAACGTCAAGAATGGTCGAATCAATCGATGAGCCTGGAAAGTTTTACTTATTCCTTTTTTTTCCTAACGATAGCAAGTTGAGTTACTCTGATTACAGAATTCAACGTATATCTTATATAAATGCTTATGCTGAGGTTGCCTTTAATAAATACAGACATATTAAAAAATTAATTACTATTGCAACAGAGCCGCAAAATACAGAAGGAAGATCTGAAGACCTAATATATAGCATATCCCCAGAGAAATTTACCAAAGAGCAAAATGAAAAAGCCAAAAGATTATCAAGAGAATACAAAATACTAAGTGATTTTTTACCTACTAAAACGACAAAGAGCGATAACTTTAAATCAGTTATATCAAAAGGTGAAAAAATAGGGCGGAATACACCTTGTCCATGTGGCTCCGGTGTTAAATTTAAAAAGTGCCATGGTGCGAATAATTAGCATTATTGTATGTATAACGGTAATGGCGCGGCAGAGAAACCGGCGCGTTCTGCCCTAGTGTTGGCCTGCGGGTTCCCCCGCACCCGCTGTATGTAGTATCGGCAGCATCTGAGAAAACCACTACATGTAGTTATCAGCGCCACAACGGCGCGGGGACGAGTGCGGTTCGGAAAAATTGGGGTTTTACCGAATCCGGCAAAAGATTGCTTCCTATAACGTCCGCTTCTGGCACACAGCAGCCGTTAAGATGTAAGGCCTTACGCCAACTAAATCTAATGGGACAGATTTAGTTGGTGATGGTCAAGTAATCTGCAAACGGTCACCAAGTAAAATGCAAATGGGTAGTCAAGTCCGATGCAATTACGCACCCGGCAAGGTGGGCCGATTCCCACACGACAGCAGCGCCCGGCAAGGTGGGCGGATTTCCACACGGCAGCGGCGCCCGGCAAGGTGGGCGGATTTCCACACAGCACCGGCGCCCGGCAAGGTGGGCCGATTCCCACACGGCAGCAGCGCTCGGCAAGGTGGGCCGATTCCCACACGGCAGCGGCGCCCGGCAAGATGGGCGGTTTCCCACACGGCAGCGGCGCCCGGCAAGATGGGCGGATTTCCACACGGCAGCGGCGCCCGGCAAGGTGGGCCGATTCCCACACGACAGCGGCGCCCGGCAAGGTGGGCCGATTCCCACACGACAGCGGCGCCCGGCAAGATGGGCGGATTCCCATATCGACATGTATGTAGCTTGTGTTATCCGTGGATTGTGCAGCTCAGCGGGTCGCTTGTCGTATGGCGTAGTGTCCCCCGTAACCGGCCGCGTGCGGCCGCTAACGCGCAGTACGGCGCCGCGACCCGAAGGCGGGCCGCCGTTCCCGCGCGCAGGCGCGCGGCGCCCACTGCGCACCCCCGTGGGGGACGTACGGCAGCTGTGTGGCGGTGAGCGGGATTAGGGCTTTGCAGGGAGGGGGCTGGGTCGGGCGATACGTTCAGCATTGCGGTTTCCGGCGATTTGCGGCCGGTGCCCGTTTAACTCCGGCGTGGTCGCCTTCCATGCCCTGACGGCATAAGAAAATAAAACCGCCATGCTGCGGTCATTCATGATTTTGTGGTGTAGCGATAAATAGTCATGCGAGAAACGTTGAAGCGCTTAGCAACTGCACCAACTGTCATTTCAGGATCAGCAAGTAAGATTCTAATTTGTTTAACATCTTCTTCAGAAAGTGACGGTTTTCTCCCTCCCACACGGCCCCTTGCGCGTGCAGCTGCAAGGCCTGAGCGCGTTCTTTCAATATTGCGGTTGCGTTCAAAGCTAGAGAATATCGCCATCAGATGAGTATAGATTTCCCCTATAACTGGCGCATTTGTGTCTATTCTGTCCTTGATGGCTATGAAAGTTATTCCGCGTTTCTTCAGGTCGTCGAGTAAAGTAATGACTTGACCCAATGAACCACCGAGCCGATCTAGTGCCCAAACTACTAGGGTATCTCCCTCGCGCAATGCTTTCAGGGGCACTGTTGCAAAGTTAGCGATGAGGCAGCCTTTTGTCTTATTCAAAGGCCTTACATTTCAAAAACTCTGCTTACCAGGCGCATTTCGCCCAGGGGATCACCATAATAAAATGCTGAGGCCTGGCCTTTGCGTAGTGCACGCATCACCTCAATACCTTTGATGGTGGCGTAAGCCGTCTTCATGGATTTAAATCCCAGCGTGGCGCCGATTATCCGTTTCAGTTTGCCATGATCGCATTCAATCACGTTGTTCCGGTACTTAATCTGTCGGTGTTCAACGTCAGACGGGCACCGGCCTTCGCGTTTGAGCAGAGCAAGCGCGCGACCATAGGCGGGCGCTTTATCCGTGTTGATGAATCGCGGGATCTGCCACTTCTTCACGTTGTTGAGGATTTTACCCAGAAACCGGTATGCAGCTTTGCTGTTACGACGGGAGGAGAGATAAAAATCGACAGTGCGGCCCCGGCTGTCGACGGCCCGGTACAGATACGCCCAGCGGCCATTGACCTTCACGTAGGTTTCATCCATGTGCCACGGGCAAAGATCGGAAGGGTTACGCCAGTACCAGCGCAGCCGTTTTTCCATTTCAGGCGCATAACGCTGAACCCAGCGGTAAATCGTGGAGTGATCGACATTCACTCCGCGTTCAGCCAGCATCTCCTGCAGCTCACGGTAACTGATGCCGTATTTGCAGTACCAGCGTACGGCCCACAGAATGATGTCACGCTGAAAATGCCGGCCTTTGAATGGGTTCATGTGCAGCTCCATCAGCAAAAGGGGATGATAAGTTTATCACCACCGACTATTTGCAACAGTGCCCCATTCCTGTGCATAAGGCAGATGAAGTGTCTGGACGTCCGCCAGTTTTTCCGGGGGCATAAAGCCCTTTGCCGGGTACAGATACAGCCGCGCCGGGGTTCCCGCCAGCCGTCGGGCGCTGGCTGTCAGCAACCCGGCCCGGCCATATGTCAGCGGCTGGCAAAGGTGCGTGACCAGCGCCAGAATTTGCGCGGCATCGAGCGAGCCGGTGGCGACTGACCAGCCGGGCATGGTTTCAGGCGCGATTTGCATCATATCCACGCAAGGCGGCCAGCCCGTATCCTTTAGCATCCGGTCGCCGTGGCGGAGTATCAGCGCGTTGAGTGTGTCGTTTCTCATGTTATTTCCTTCGGTGAATGCCCCGCCGTTCAGCGGGGCGGACGGGTCAGGCGGCCAGTTCACGTTTCAGCCAGGCGATTTCTGCCTGAGCGTCAGCGACACTCGGATAGTGATCTACCGTCAGCGACGGCGAATGCTCGTCTTCTCCGTTAATCGCCTGTGCGGCAATATCCGTGATGCGATACAGCGTATCTACGGGGACGCTCACGCGGGGAATGCCCGGGCGAATCCCGGCGTACAGCGCCTGCACGGTGCGGAATGACACGCCTTCTTCGGTGTGCTCCCCCGTTCCCGTGCGGCCGATAAGCTCAAGCAGGGTGTGAGCCTCGGCCTCCGTCATGTTCCCGGCCAGGGCCATCACGTCTTCTTTCGTCCAGACCAGCAGGGCGTAGCGTTCTTCGTTCCCAAACATGCGTTTAAGTTTTTTGTTCAGTTCTTTACGGGTGCCATACAGCATGGTGTTGTCTCCGTGATTCAGTGGGGCGGCCTCGCCGCCCGGGATTCAGTCTCTGAAAGATTCATCGAGTAACAGGGCGATATTGAATGCCTCGTCCATCAGGACGTTGAGGCGTCGCAGGCTCACGCCAGCCAGCCGTTCCGGCAGTCCGTCGTGCTGGTAGTGGTATTTGTCTTCCAGCACTTTCAGGGTGGTTTTCAGGTCGCAGATGTTGTTCGCCAGCCCGGCCATATCGCGGCGCAGGGCTTCGTGTCCGTTGTAGTTCATTACGCCACCTCCGGAAGCCATTCATCATTCGCCGCAGGAGTGTTGACGGCCCGGCGCATGGCAGCCAGTCGTTCGGTGCCGGCCCGGTGGTACTGCGCCAGCATTTCAATGCCGATATAGCGGCGTCCGGCGCGGTATGCGGCGACGCAGGTCGAGGCACTCCCGGCGAACGGATCGAGGACAATCGCGCCCGGGGCGCTGAATGACTCAATCAGCGGCTGTAGTGCTTCGACTGGCTTTTGCGTCGGGTGTAACGGATTGCCGGTATAGGGGAAAGGCATCACGTCCGGCAGCGGTTTGAGGGGCGGCACCGGGCGGCCTTTGGCGAGCACATACGCCCCTTCATGGCAGTAGTTCACGAATCCGCGACGTCCGTTCGCGCTGCGGCGGTTCGAGCTGTAGTCTTTGGTGAACACAATCTGGCCCACGGCGTAGAAGCCCGCCGCCTTCCACGCAGCCATAAAGCGGTCCACCCGGTTCCAGCCGTAGAAGCTGACCATCAGAGCGTCTTTTTTGAGGACGCGGTACATCTCCTGCGTAGCCGGTTGCAGCCATTCGTCCGTCACATCCCCGGCAATCTGTCTGCCCTGACGGTCCTTAAAGCCCACTAAATAGGGCGGGTCGGTCACGATAAGGTCCACGGCACGGTCGGGGAATCCGCGCATCACATCAATACAGTTCCCGAGAATGAATCTGGACATGGCAGCACTCCTGTAGTCAGAGGGGACAGGAGGTATCACCGCGATACCGTTCCCTGCCGCACGCTGCCTGTTCATCGCGTCCGGTCACGGGTCAGGCCGACCGTGGAATATCGCAGCCGCCAGTGTTTTATGGCGGCGAGAATATGCCGCGAAAGCGGCTTGAAGGGCGTTCCTTAAAAGGGCGAGGGACTGGCGTACACTCTCAACGACGCCGGGCCTGAGCGGAAAAACCGCCCGTCCCGTAACAGGCCGGACGCGAGACACTGGCAGCGGGTGGCAGGCTTTCAGCGACAACAGGGGAAGGAGGAGTATCGGCATACCTGTCCACAAACGCGGGGTTTAAGATTGTGGATAACCTGAAGGCAGACAGCGGAGAAGCGCGGGAGGACAGGCGTCATCACGCCTGTTCTTTTTTCGTACAATCAGCGGCAAAGCATCAGCGGTTCCGGGACTTATCTCCGGCCACGGAGAGGCCAATATACACGCCCGTGCCCCAGATGACCTGGGAGAGCACGAAAACCCACAGCGGGACGTCGAACACCAGGAGCGGAAGCAGGCATACCGTCACAATGCCAATCATGCGACTGCCGTACTGCCTGCGTACCGGCTCGCTGCTGTCGACGGGGACGCCGGCAAAGCGAAGAACGTTTCTGAATCCAGGCGACATAAACACCTCCTCGGGTAAAAACTCATTTGTTTTCTGTATATTACAGGATACCGTCACCGCAGGTATCCTGACACACGTTTTTACAGTCAGTCATTTTTTTTCGCAACCACAGCAGCGGCTTAGCCCGGCGCTGCGTAAAGAGGCTTGCAAAAAAACAAAGGCGGCAAAATAATTACTGTATATAAATACAGTTAATGAGACGCTAAAGATGAAGTTTATTGCTGCCTCCCTGGAACCCGGGGTCATGACCCTCCCCCTTTTTACCGAGCGTTGCGCCGCCGGTTTTCCTTCACCGGCGGCAGATTACACGGAAGCGGAGCTGGACCTGAACGAGTACTGCATCCGGCACAGGGCCTCCACCTATTTTGTCCGGGCTATCGGCAACTCGATGACCGATATTGGCCTGAATTCAGGCGACCTGATGGTCGTCGACAAGGCAGAGAAGCCGGTGCACGGGGATATTGTCATCGCCGAAATGGAGGGGGAATTTACCGTCAAACGGCTTCTGTTGACGCCCCGTCCGGTACTGCAGCCCATGAACCCGGCCTACCCTGCCCTTCACCCTGACCCGGAGACGCTGCAGATTTTTGGTGTGGTGACCGCGTTTATCCATAAGACGCGCGGAGCGGACTGATGTTTGCCCTGGCCGACGTCAACTCATTCTATGCCAGCTGCGAGAAGGTGTTTCGCCCTGACCTGCGGGGGGAGCCGTGCATCTCGCTGGAAGAAGCCCCCCCGCCCAAACAGCAGATTGTCTGCAGCCGTTCTTTCGGAGAACGCGTCACGACTTACGAGGCGATGCGTCAGGCCGTCTGCCAGCATGCAGAACGCGCTGCGGAGAAGCTGCGCGGAGAGCACCAGTACTGCCGGCATATCTCGGCTTTCATCAAAACTTCGCCGTTCGCCATCAACGAGCCCTACTATGGCAATCTGGCCACAGAGAAGCTGACGACACCCACGCGGGATACCCGGGACATTATTACTGCAGCAGTCAGAGCGCTGGACAGGATCTGGGTCTCCGGCCATCGCTATGCCAAAGCCGGCATCATGCTGAACGATTTCTCCCCGACCGGCGTCTCTCAGCTGAATCTGTTTGATGACGTACAGCCCAGAGCACACAGTGATGAGCTGATGAAGGTTCTCGATGGCATCAACCATTCCGGCCTGGGGAAAGTATGGTTTGCAGGACAGGGGGTTGCCCCTGAATGGCAAATGAAACGTGAAATGCTTTCACCGGCTTATACAACCAGGTGGACAGATTTGCCCGTAGCACGGTTATGACTCTCTAAAGCCCAACACCTGCCACTTTTTCATTTTTCTATCTTGTTATCTTGCTGTCTTGTTATCTTGTTATCTTGTTATCTTGTTATCTTGTTATCTTAATTTCATTACAAATCATCAAGTTAATAACTTAACAAGATATTATCTTAATAAGTTATTGCAAAGGTGTCGCCTGCTTGGCAATATTAAGTTGTTAACTTAACAACTTAATATGAGGCTATAATGATAATAGTACTAGGTAGTCAAAAGGGTGGGGTTGGTAAAAGTACACTGGCGGTATCTATAGCTGCGTATCTGATGTCACTGGGCAATCGAGTGATTATTGTCGACGCAGATGACCAGAAATCAGTATTAACTTGGTATAACAACCGTCCTGAAGATCTTCCCCATATTCCAGTTACAGGCGCCACAGGCAACATCAAAGCCATGCTAAAGGAACACGAAAAATCATATGACTATGTCATCGCAGACTGTGCTGGACGCGACAGTGCAGAAATGCGTAGTGGATTGATGGCCGCAGACGTATTCATTTCTCCGTTGCGGCCTTCTCAGATGGACCTGGATGTAGTACCTCATACATGCTCCGTTTTTACGGCAGCAAAAGATTTTAATGAGAATATTCGGGGGTATCTCGTATTAAACATGACTCCCACTAACATGTTTGTTAATGAAGCTAATCAGGCAGCTGAAGTACTCAAGGATTATCCTGAAATGCGCCTGGCGAACTCCCGGGTATGTGATCGGAAAGCACATCGAGATGCCTGGGCAGAATCAATGACAATTTTTGAAACGCAAAATGATAAAGCACAACAAGAAATCGAAGCGTTAGTTAAAGAGGTTATTCTGTGAGAAATAGAGCAAATACCCCGCCTCGTGATGAGGCAGCATTTATTAACGGCGGTACAGCTGGTATTGACAGTGCCAAAGGGACCGCTGAGAAATCATTGGTTGTAAGTAAAGCAAAACCCGTGAGCATTTCCTTTTTTGAAGAAAATTTAAAAGACATTGATGACCTTATAACTGCAGAGATGGTTTCAGGTAAAGGCAGAGTTAATCGTTCTGATGTCGTCAGAGCTGCGGTAGAAGCACTAAAAAGCCTTTCAAAAACAGAGGTATCAAGGTTAATCGCAGAAGCGAAACAAAGATAACAACTTGCCATCTTGTTATCTTGTTATCTTGTTATCTTGTTATCTTGTTATCTTGTTATCTTAATTTGCAATCAACTAAAATGGCCTCATCAATGGTCTTTTTTACATCACTCGTTTAATTCCCCCGCCACCTGGACATAACAGTTATTCTGTCCAGGTGGGGAGCGGAGTCCCTCATGATCATCGCCATGTAGAACCTAGCCTTTCCTGTGTAGTAATGTATGTTATATTTTTCGACTACCTGAAGGCCTTAATATGCCGATAAATTTCTCCCCTAAAGTGGGGCAAATTCTCACGTGCAATTACGGAAACTACTTGAAAGATGAGAAAGGGGATGTAGTTTCGACTGCTGTCGATGCTCATATCCCCCCGGAAATGATTAAATGTAGACTCGTCGTTGTATTGAATGGGCGTCTGAATGGCAATGCGTGTATTGTGGTTCCAATTTCGACCACAAAAGATACTGCTAAACTTAATAATGGCCTTCACGTTGAGTTACCTGAGGGGATAATTAAAGCAGCAAAATATTTTCCTCAAACAACTAGTTGGGTTAAATGCGACATGGTACAAACCGTAAGTAATCAGCGACTTAGCAGGCCTATGGAAGTAGGCAGGGGATGGATAACGCAGATGCTTTCACGTGAAATTGTGACAAACCTACAAAAAGCTGTAATCAAAGCTATCAATGCAACTGCGCTTGTTCCAGCACAGCAGGAATCCGAACAATAGTTCACTATTGACACGAACTACTGATTTGCTAGACTAGCCATGTAGCCCATAGAGGCCATTCAGATTTTCTCCCCTTGAGGGACCGCGAAGCCCAGTTGAAAAGCTGGGCTTTTGCATTTCTGTTACCTCTTGATTAGCCACCTTCCTAACAACTACAGAACTTTATGGCAATATCGCTGGCATATGCGCCAGTGAGATCATAGAGCTGCTGGTAAATCCCTCAGTTACATAATCCCCGAACTGCATTGGATATTCAGGTGATTCTGTCCATGGCTGACATAACCCGTCCCCGTTTCGCTATCCAGTACCCACTTCAGCATGACAACCCCCACGAAGATTTCTATCGTACCTGAAGGCATATTCGAATCGTTTCCGTTACCGCTGGCTAGCGTCGTGACAGAACACTATGTCCTTTAAACAATGATGTTTTTCTAATCGGAAAAATTTACATTAAGCGCAAGCTCCCTTCACTTGCACTCTGGCATTTTTACTTTGCTCTGGATCAATGAGATCGCGATTATTAGGAATGCTTTACAGTAATAAATTAACCCATAATTGGGGGAAGGAAGCGGATGATAAGGCTTCAGGCGGGTTTGGATGTAAAAAAGCCCGACTGGTAATCGGGCTTTTTTACATCCAAAACTAAGCTGGTACTCAGATTTGGAATGGAACTATCTTTAACTGACGGTTGAATGATACCCCCCACTCTTTACTCTGATCAATCTGATTTACAAGAGCCAGCTAACACATTGATTAGACTCTGACTGACTAACAGGTGGTGCTGAGTCAGTACCATTACCTGAGTGGAACTATCTTTAACTGACATTAAAGACTAAAAACTGAGTGACAGAGTGGAAGGGTTCATTCGGTGTTCTACTCTCCAGAAAAGGAGAGAAAATGGAGACTCTTACAAAAGTCATCCAGGCTCTGAAAGCGCTCATTGTGCTTTTAGAGTTAATTCGCTGGTTCTTCTAACAACCAGCTCACCCAAGAGCCAGGATTCCCTGGCTTTTTTATTAACCAATCCTAGAGCGCTCGCCAGCATGTCACATTAGGGTATATGTCAAAGATACCGGCAGCCTCCTCCGCCTACAGACTGATGTGACCAGATATGTGAGGCCATAAACGGCAAGACCACTTAAATGTCTTCAAAGACGTCTGTAACTGTAGAGTGAATGGTATGCCAGGGAAGAGGAGAGGGGGACAGAACCACCCCGGCACTGCCCCCCGGAAGAAACATCAAGTCCCTTCCACGCGAATGTTAGCATTTTTTGCCTGTGATATTATGACAGAGTTATTTTCAGAGCATGGACCAATGAAAAAGAAAACCACCACGCCCACACCCCACGATGCGACATTCCGGCAGTTCCTGACGCAACCGGATATTGCCCGGGATTTCATGGAGCTGCATCTCCCGGCAGAGTTGCAGGCCATCTGCGACCTCAGCACACTTAAACTGGAATCCGGCTCGTTTGTTGAGGATGACCTCCGTCAGTATTTCAGCGACGTTCTCTATAGCCTGAAAACCACCGGCGGCGACGGCTACGTTCACGTGCTTATTGAGCACCAGTCGTCGCCGGACAGGCACATGGCGTTTCGCCTGATACGTTACGCGGTAGCCGCCATGCAGCGCCATCTGGAAGCGGGCCATAAGAAGTTGCCCCTGGTGATACCGGTCCTTTTCTATACAGGTAAACGCAGCCCCTATCCGTACTCCACCCGCTGGCTGGATGAGTTTGACGACCCCGTGCTGGCAGGCAACCTCTACAGCAACGCTTTCCCGCTGGTTGATGTGACCGTTATTCCGGATGATGACATCGCCGGCCACCGCAGTATGGCCGCCCTGACTTTACTGCAGAAACATATTCATCAGCGCGACCTCGCTGAACTGGTTGACCGTCTGGCGCCCATTTTGCTGGCCGGATACCTGTCTTCATCCCAGGTCATATCACTGGTACACTATATAGTCCAGGCAGGCGAAACAGCCGACGCCGAAGCCTTTGTACGCGAACTGGCACTGCGTGTGCCGCAACACGGGGACGCACTTATGACCATCGCACAGCAGCTTGAGCAGAAAGGTATTGAGAAGGGTATCCAGCAGGGGATCGAGCAGGGCATCCAGCTGGGTGAACAACGTGGTATTGAAAAAGGCCGTAATGAAGGCAAACTGGAAGGCAAGCTGGAAGTTGCCCGCACCATGCTCAGGAGCGGCATTGACCGCAGTACCGTGATGAAAATGACCGGTCTGACTGAAGACGACCTGGCGCAGATCCGCCACTGATTCATCCCTCCTGATAACGCATTTACTGCCCGGATGAGGCAAAGTACCTACCCGGCATTTCATTCTGAACCCCTTGTCTGTTCAGAACTCGCTTCTGGACAGACAAGGGGTTGGACAAGCCTGCTGCGCGTCAGCCTGTAGCCGTTAAATTCGTTCTTTCAGCATCGCCACCGCCTCGGTCCCCGGCATCTGGAACTGAACCCGGTGACGTGCCGCCACATCGAGCGCAAACACCTTCGTGTAGACCTCCGTTGAGCTCACTGACTTGTGGCCCATCAGGCTCTGCAGGACCTTCAGCGGAATGCCGGCATACAGCATGTGCATCGCATAACTGTGCCGGAACGTGTGCGGTGTGACCGGCACAGAGAATGACACCCCGTCAGCGGCCGCATTCTCCACTGCTTCATTCAGCCAGGTCCGTACCGTCCGGTCAGTGACCTCCCAGATACGCGCCTTTTCGGTTCTGCCGGTACGCTTATTACGTCGCTCGAGCGGAATTTTCAGGGTGGCCACCATCATCTGCAGCTGGCTGACGTACTGGTGATCGGAGAGGGGCACCAGACGGTGGGCCTGACTGCCAGCTGGGGCACGGCCTGCTGTTCTGGCCGATTTCTCCGCTCGTTGTTTGAGCGTGGCCAGCTGCACGAACGGATACGGTGGCGACAGCGAAAAATCCCCCCTTGTCAGCGCCAGCGCTTCGTTAATTCGCGCGCCCGTGTTCCAGAGCGTCGCCAGCAGCATCTTGCGGTGAAGATCCGGCACGTAGTGGAGCAGCGCGCTGACTTCCGGCGCCAGCAGGTATTTCGGGAGTTCGTCCTGAACGAGAGCCATCTGGCGAAGTGCCAGCGCTGCTGGGTAGTCTATGGCGACAGGTAATGATGTGTTGCTTACTGGTATATAGTTAGCGGGAAGCGAAGTCATCGACATATCCCTCAGTGAAGACGCTTATGGATGGTGTCGCTGCGGTAATTTCAGAATATGCCATCATCCGTCCTGTATAGTGCATCTTCCTGCAGAAGGGTTTCAGCCGCCACGGTAATAAATGCTCGTACCGTGCAGATAGCATTCTGCACACTCCCCGAACTGATATACACGGGTTCAAGAGATTCGGTAACTCCATTACGGTGTAC